>CAIPZZ010000001.1 GCA_903869665.1 uncultured Opitutia bacterium
CTCCCTCGCGCCCGGCTCAACGCCATCCTGCGCGAGGCGGACCGGTTCGTCGGTGCCGCTCCGTCGCAGGCCGACGCCTTTGCCCGCAGCGTCGCTCCACTCGCACGACAAGTCCCCGGCTCAGCCAGCTACCGGCCGGGAAAACTGCTCTGAGCGAGCGACTCAGGATTTCCCACCGCCCGCGAAGAGCTTCTCCATCCGCTGCTGCATCTCTGGAAAGGGCACGTCCTCGATCCGCGTCAGCAGCGTCCATTTGTGTCCAAAGGGATCGGTCACGCTGCCGGCGCGGTCGCCCCAGAACTTGTCGCCCACGGGCTCCTTCACGGTCGCGCCGGCCGCCACAGCGCGTTGGAACGCGGCGTCCACGTCCGCGACATAGAGCGCGAGGCCGGCGGACGCGCCCTTGAGGGTGAGCGGCGAGACGTTGCCGAACTCAGGGAACTCATCGGCGAGCACACACAACGGAGCCGCCGATGGCGAGCTCGGCATGGCCGATTTTGCCGCCGGGCATGGTCAGCCGCCCGCGCTCGGTCGCGCCAAACGCGCGCTGGTAGAACTCAATGGCCTTCGCGGCATCGCGCACGGTCAGATAGGGGGTGACGGCGTGGAAGCCGTCGGGAATCGGACTGGTGGCGGTCGGCATGGGGAAAAGACGGGCAGTCTGAAATGTCTTAAAGTCTCGTGGTCTGAAAGTTCAAAGGTCGCGAAGGACGAGGAGCGGAGGCAAGAATTGCGCGAAGCCGCGCACGCGATCAGATTTGTTTCCGAAAATATGCGATGGTCTTTTTCAGCCCTTCGTCGAGCGGCACCTTGGGCTCCCACTTGAGGATTTTTTTCGCGAGCGTGATGTCGGGACGGCGCTGTCTCGGGTCATCGGCGGGGAGCGGCTGGTGGACGATCTTGGACTTGCTCTTGGTGAGCTTGAGGACGTGCTCTGCGAGCTCGTTCATGGTGAACTCACCCGGATTGCCGAGGTTCATCGGGCCGACAGTCTGCGTCTGGTTCATCAGGCGCACGAAGCCTTCGATGAGGTCGTCCATGTAGCAAAATGAGCGCGTCTGGGTGCCGTCGCCGTAGATCGTGATCGGCGCGCCTTTGAGCGCCTGCACAATGAAATTGGAGACCACGCGACCGTCGTCGGCCAGCATGCGCGGGCCGTAGGTGTTGAAGATCCGAACGACGCGGATGTCCACCTTGTGCTCGCGGTGGTAGTCGAAGAACAGCGTCTCCGCGCAGCGCTTGCCTTCGTCATAGCAGGCGCGGCGGCCGATAGGATTGACGTGGCCCCAGTAGCTCTCGGGCTGCGGGTGGACACTTGGGTCGCCATAGACCTCGCTCGTGCTGGCCTGGAACACGCGCGCCTTGACTCGCTTGGCGAGGCCGAGGCAGTTGATCGCGCCAAGGACGGAGGTCTTGATGGTCTTGATCGGATTGAACTGGTAGTGCGGCGGCGAGGCGGGGCAGGCGAGGTTGTAGATCTGGTCCACCTCGAACTTGAACGGGTCAATGATGTCGTGCCGGACAAGCTCGAAACGCGGGTGGCCAGCGAGGTGCGCGAGGTTGGCCTTCCGCCCGGTGAAAAAATTATCCAGGGCGACGACCTCATGGCCGTCGGCCAGCAGCCGGTCGCAAAGGTGGGAGCCGAGGAAGCCGGCGCCGCCGGTGACGAGGATTCTCATGGTTTTTAGATTTTTGAGGGTGGATTTTCGATTGGTCCGCACGGGCGCAACAACTCACCCGGCACCTTGCCCGAGAAATCCCAAATTCCAAATTCCAAAATTCAAAAATTCAAAAAGCCGCCGCGTCCCTGTTCAGGCCGCCGGCGCCAGCCGTCGCGCGGCCGCCTGCGCTTTGAGGCAAAGCTCGGCGGCCTTGAAGGCGTGGGCCTGGGTCATCGCCTTTTCGGTGCGATTGAGGCAGTCGAGGATGAGTTCGCCGAAAAAGCGGAAACCGACCCGGCCCTCGGTTTCGATGTGCCGCTCGCCCTGGTCGTCCACGATATAGACGTGGTTGCCGGTCTGGTCGCGGCCCACATCCACATATTTCCGCAGCTCGATGTAGCCTTTATCACCCATGATCAACGTGCGGCCGTCGCCCCAGGTGCTCAGGCCTGGCGGCGTGAACCAGTCCACGCGGATGTAGTTCGTCGCGCCGTTGTCGCCGAGGAGCGAGGCCTCGCCGAAGTCCTCGAAAGCCGGGTGCTCGCGATGTGCGTGGTTGGCGACGGCGGCGTGCATGACGGTCGCGTCGGTCGCGCCGGAGTAGGTGAGAAACTGCTCGAATTGGTGGCTGCCGATGTCGCAGAGGATCCCGCCGTAGCGAGCCGGCTCGTAAAACCACGCCGGGCGGCCCGCGCCTTCGCGGTGCGGCCCGAGGCCGAGCACCTGCAGCACGCGGCCGATTGCGCCCTGCCGCACGAGGTCGGTCGCGTGCATGGCGGACTCGTTGTGCAGGCGCTCGCTGTAATAGACCATGAACTTGCGGCCGGTCGTGGAGACGGCTCGGCGCGCATCGTCGAGCTGGGCGAGGGTGGTGAAGGGCGGCTTGTCGGCAAAATAGTCCTTGCCCGCCGCCATCGCGCGCAGGCCAGTCGGGCCACGCTCGGACGGGACTGCGGCGCTGGCGACGAGCTTTACAACGGGGTCGTCGAGGATCTCGTCGTAGGAGCGCGCGGCCTTTATCGCGGGGAACTTGGTCTTAAACATCGCGAGGAAGGCCGCGACCTTTTGCGGGTCGGGGTCGAAGACCCACCTCAAGTCGGCCCCGGCCTCGGTGAGGCCGTTGCACTGGCCGTTGATGTGGCCGTGGTCGAGGAACGCGGCGGCGATGGCGAACTCGCCGGGCTTCACGACCGGGTTGGGCTTACCTTGCGGTGCGTAGTTCGCGCCGTCGGATTTTGGTGGGTTCACGGGAGCGGGGGAGAGGGTGGCGGTGGGATGACGTGGGGCGAGGGCGACGGCGGCCGCGCGGATGGCGGAATATTCCGGTCGCGCCAATGCGCGAGGCCTTTCAGGAGCAGGCCCATCACGAAGCCGGTCCAGAGGCCGTCCAAAGCCAAGTTCCCCAATACATCCAACGCGTGTTTTTCATCGTCAATGCTGCCAACGAAAATTGCAATCACGAGGCCAGCAAGCAGCCCGAGAAGGGAGGAAAAGCCCACGCACTGCCAAGTCTTGGGCTGCAAGCCCTGTTTCATCACTCGTTCCATGAGTGTCGTGTAAATCAAACTGGGAATCAGGGCGAACCAATAGCCGAAAACGAGAAAGATTATTACGGTATCGGTGTCCGGCGGAAAATTATCCCTCTGATAGGCATCATAGAAAAGGAATGAGAGCGCTCCGATTGCGGGAGGCCCTAGCATTTCCAAGACGATTCGCCGCGCATCAGATTTCTCAGATTTCATATTATCGTGTGTCGGGATGTTCTCACAGCAGCCCCGCTGCGCGGAAACTGTAATAGCCTAAGCCGGCGGGGTCGGTGGCGCGCGTGCCGAGGACGAGATGGTCCACCAAGTCAATGTCCACCGTGGCCGAGGCCTCGCGGAGCTGCCGGGTGATGACGAGGTCGGCGGAGCTGGGAGAAGGGTCGCCGGAAGGATGGTTGTGCGCGCAGACGACGGCGCTCGCGCCCTCGCGGATGGCCGCGCGGAAGACCTCGCGCGGGTGCGCCAGCGCGCTGTTGGCCGTGCCGGAGCTGACCTCGACCCGCCGCAGCAGGCGCTGCTTGCGGTTGAGGCAGAGCACCCAGAACTTCTCCACCATGAGGCCGTGGGTGTGCGGCTGCAGGTGGTTGAAGACGCGCGCGGGGGTGTCGAGCAGCGGCGCGGGCTCCTGGTCTTCCATACGGACGCGGCGGGCCACGGCCATCACGGCCTTCAGTTGCAGCGCCTTCACACGGCCGATGCCCTTGAGGCGGCGGAAATCGGCGGCCTCCCACTCCGCCAGGCGCGAAAGCGAGCCGGCCTCAAGCAGCAGGCGCGCGCAAAGCGTGAGCACGTCCTGCCCGCGCGTGCCGCTGCGGACGAGCATGGCGAGCAGCTCGGTGTCGCTGAGGGCGTCCGCGCCGTCGCGCTCCATGCGCTCTTGCGGCCGGTCGCCGGCGGCGAGGCTGCGGAGTCGGTTGGGCGCGGGAGCAGGGGGTGGGGTAGGGGCGGCAGACACGGGAAAAGTGATCGGCGGCTCAGGGCGCGGGTGGCGGGACGGGAGGCTTGGGGGCGGCGGGTAGTAGCTGCTTCTTGAGTTTCTCCACGTCGAGCGAGCGCAGGAGCGGCACGATGTCGGGAAAGGTTTTCGCGTGGAAGCCGTAGCCGCCGCTCACCAGCTCGTCCACCGCCTGCTCCTTCGTCCAGCCTTGGACCACCATGCGCCATGTGGCGACGAGTGCGCCGGTGCGGTCGCTGCCGTGCCAGCAGTGGACGAGCACGGGCTTGGGCGCGTCGCGCAGCAGCAGTAGGCCCGCGAGCAGGTCGGCCTCGGTAAGGGAGCCGGCGGACGACTCGTGCCGGAGCAGCACGAGGCCGGCGGTGGCGAATTTTTCCGGCTCATCATGGTGGTCGCGCAGCGAGAGCAGTGAGCGGATGCCGAGCGCGCGCAAGGCTGGGAGGTCGGACGCGGCGGGCTGTTCGCTACGGAACAGGTCGGGGCTCACGCGAAAAAAATTCTCCAGCTCCGAGCCGATAACCGGCTGCGCCCACTCGGCCGGGCGCACGCGCGGGGTGGGAGGCGGGGTCGGCGCGGCGGCGCGGGCCACGAGGGCCAGCGCGAGGGCGGCGGTGAGAAGCGGCGGAAATAGTTTAACCACGGATTTCAAGGATGGGCACGGATGAGTTGGACGGTGGCGGGGCCGATCGGAGCGGAACCGCTGATGGACACTTACGGCACAGATGCGGATCGGAAAAATAAGTGAGCATGAGTGACAATCAGTGTTTCAGGCTTGGTGCGGTTTGTGTCACCACGCAGCGGTGGCGCGGGCGACGGCGGCGGGATCCTTCGCGCCGAAAAACGCCGTCCCCATGACAAACGTGTCCGCCCCCGCCGCGCGGCACTCGGGGCCGGTGACGAGATCCACGCCGCCGTCCACCTCCAGCCGGAATTTCAGCCCACGCTCGCGCCGCCACGCGGCAAGCTGGGAGATTTTCGGGAGCACATCGCGGCGGAAGCTCTGCCCGCCGAAGCCCGGCTGCACCGTCATGGCAAGAACGAGATCCACCTGCGCGAGGAACGGCTCGGCGGCCTCAGCGGGCGTGCCGGGGTTGAGCGCGAGGCCGCACTGGCAGCCGAGCGCACGGACGCGCGCGAGCGTGGCCGCGATGTCGTGCGGCGGCTCGGTGTGGACGGTGATGAGGCTCGCGCCGGCCTTAGCGAACGCTTCGATGAACTTTTGCGGAGCATCGAGCATCAAGTGGACATCGAGAAATTGCGCCGCATCTCTCCGGCGGAGCGCCGCGACCGTCTGCGGGCCGAAGGTGAGGTTGGGGACGAAATGCCCGTCCATAATGTCCACGTGAACCCATGGTAGACCGAGCGAGCCGGCGAGGCGCGCGCCGGCCGCGAGATCGGCGTGGTCGCTGGCGAGAAGCGAGGGGACGAGGAGCGGCGCGGGCATGGGACCAGAAAGACCGAAAGGCTGAACGGCGGAAAGGCTGAAAATGCTGCCTGGACGGCTGGGGTTGGGTGCGTCGGAGCCGGCTGTTTTCGCCACTTAGCTTGGGACATCGCGGTCACATCGTATAGGCCCGATCGGCGCGATCAAATCGCGCTCGCGGCGGCGCCGTTCACCCGCCTTAAGTGTTCATCCCTTGCCGCCGCTCGCCACCGACCTTTTCGACTACGACCTGCCGTCGCGCCTGATCGCGCAGACGCCCGCCGCGCGCCGCGACCAGTCGCGGCTGCTCGTCGTCCACCGTGCCACACGACAACTGGAGCACACGGTCTTTGGTGAGTTGTCGCGCTACCTGCGCGCGGGCGACACGCTGTTCCGCAACAACGCGGCCGTGCTCCCCGCCCGCCTCCGCGCGCGGCGACCTTCGGGCGGGGCGGTCGAGTGCTTCCTGCTCCGGCCGGTGGAGGCAGGCAAACAGGCTGGCGACGTCTGGCTTTGCCTCGTGAAACCCGGAAAAAAATTACCCGTGGGCGCGACGTTCGCGCCGCCGGGCGGCGAGTTCACCGGCGAGATCGCCGGCAAGGAGACCGACGGGACTGTGCTGGTGCGCTTCACAACTCCCGGCGGCGAGCCCATCACCGCCGTCGCCAACCGGCTCGGCGATGTGCCGCTGCCGCCTTACATCGCGCGGGCCGACAGCTCGCGGCGCAGCACCGACCTAGAGCGATACCAGACCGTCTATGCCGACCGCGCGCGGCAGGTGGCGGTCGCCGCGCCGACGGCCGGGCTGCATTTCACGCCAGAGCTGCTCGCCGCGCTCGCCGCGCAGGGCGTCGCTGCCGCCGAGGTGACGCTCCATGTCGGGCTCGGCACCTTCAAGCCCATTACGACCGCCACCGTCGAGGCACACGCCATCCACAGAGAAATTTACGAGCTGCCCGCCACCACCCAGCGCGCGTTGTTCGCGGCGCCCGCCGGCGGCCGCCGCGTCGCCGTCGGCACGACCACGGTGCGCAGTGTGGAGCATTTTCTGTCAGCGCAGGCTGCAGTTGTAGGGGCGCAGTCTTGCTGCGCCCTGAACCAAGGACGCAGCACGACTGCGCCGCTACAAGGCCCCCACGTCGCGGAGGCGGACATCTTCATCCGACCGCCGTTCGTCTTTCGCGGCGTGGACGCGCTTATCACCAATTTTCACCAGCCGCGCTCGACGCTCATGTGTCTTGTCGCCGCGTTTCTTGCGCCGGGTTCGACCGACGGCATCGCCTGGTTGCGCGAGATTTACGCCGAGGCCATCGCCCGTGAATATCGTTTTTTCAGCTACGGCGACGCGATGCTCATCCTTTAATCCAGATTTTAGCCGGTCACCGAAAGCCGTTCTTCCCTTTGGCCCGCGCCGCCCCACACTCCGTCTATGACCAGCGACGAACTCCAGACCCTCATCGAGGACGCCACCTTCGACCACGCGACCGGCGCGGGCGAGGCCGCCGCAGACAAACTTGCGCGCGCGACCGCCGCCGCACCGGAGTCTTTCGAGGCGTGGCACGCGCTGGCCGAGGTGAGTTTCTCCCTACGCCGGCTCGACGACGCCCTGACCGCCGCCGAGCGCGCGCACGCGCTGCGCCCGGCCGACCTGTTCGTCAACACCACGCTGTCACGCGTCTGGATGGAGCGCGGCGACAAGGCGAAGGCCGAGCACTTCGGCGCGCAGGCGCGCATGGCCGGTTGGAAAGAACAGCTCCAAAATCCCGCCGATCACGCGGGCGGGGTGGCCTGACGGGTCAGCGCGGGCCGCCGGGAGGGATTTTCTGCATCCGACCAATGACAAAGTAGAGGATGGACCCGATGAGCGGCACGAGGATGATGACCAACACCCAGACCACCTTGTCGTTGCCGCCGAAATTGCTTTGCAGACAGTCCACCAGCGCCCACGCCCACATCACGACGAGCAGCCCGACGAACAGGAAAGCCAGCAGCACGGCAAAGGCAGGTAGGACAAACATGGCGAAAGTCGGAATCAGGTTGATAGACAGCTCCCGCATTGCAAGCGACCGATAACCGCGTCGCAAGTCCATTCGCCACGAGGACAGACTTATCCGCGCTTGCCGCCGCCGCGAAAATCCCGTCGCCTCGTGCCTGACATGACGCCCGCCCTCCGCCGCTTGCCGCTTTTCGCCCTCGCCCTTGCCGTCGTCGCGTTCACCGGTTGCGGGAAGAGCTCCCAGCCCGCCGGAGCGATGGTGGCGGTTGGTGCCGGCGGCACGACCGCGCCGTTCAAGCTCACCTTCCAGCTCGACTGGTTGCCGGAGCCGGAGCACGGCGGGTTTTATCAGGCGCAGGCGCGCGGCTTTTACCGCGAGGTCGGGCTCGACGTGGACATTGTGCCGGGCGGGCTGAGCGCGGCGGTCAAGGAGCAGGTCGTCACCGGTCGAGCGCACGTCGCGCAGTCGGACAGCACCGGCACGCTCGCGTGGCAGGCTGAGGGTCTGCCGATTTTGCAGGTGGGCGCGGTGTTCCAGGACGTGCCGTCGGGGCTGCTCGTGAGCGCCGACAGCGGTGTGCGAGGGTTCGCCGACCTCAATGGCAAGACCATCATCGCGCGCCCCGAGTGGCCGTTCCTGAAGTTCATCCAGCAGAAATACGGCGTCACGTTCAATGTCGTGCCGCAGAATTTCTCCGTTGCCGCCTTCCTCGCCGGCAAGGAGGCAATCCAGCAGGGCTACTCCATCGCCGAGCCCTACCACATCGTGAAGGCCGGCGGGAAGGAGCCGCGTTTCCTGTCAACGTGGGACGCGGGCTTCCGCGCTTACGCGGTGCTTATCACGGGCAAAAAATTCGCGCGCGAGCACCCCGCGGAGCTGCGGGCGTTTCTCGCGGCGAGCGCGCGCGGCTGGCGCGATTACATTGATGGCGACCCCGCGCCCGCGCACGCCGCGCTCAAGGCAGCGCACAAGGACAATACCGACGATTTCATGGCCGCCTCGCGCCGGCTGATCATCGAGGGCCAACTCGTGACCGGCCGCGGGGCTGACGGCGGCCCGGCGCAGATCGGGCGCATCTCGCGCGAGCGTTTTGCCACGCATCTCGCGCAGCTCGAGGCGCTCGGCGTTTTGGAAAAAGGAAAAATCAAGGTGGACGACGTGATGACCACCGACTTCCTTCCGTAGCTGCCTTATGCCTACCCTCCGCGATTGTGTTGTTCTCCACGGCCCCGACCTGACCCCGCACCATTGCGCACGCTTCGCGTGGAGCCGTGGCGTCGTCACCGGCCTCGACCTCGGTCCGCCAGCCCCGGCACTGGCGCGCGGCACGCTCGTCGTCATCCCGGCGCTGACCAACGCCTTCACGCAGCTCGGTGACAGTCCGCTCGTGGACGCCGCCGCGATGCTGCCCGCCAGCGAGGTGTTCGGCGATTTCCGCGCCGCCGCGCTGGCCGCGCTCCCGCCGCCGGAGCAGTTTCCCCACGTCGCCGGGCACATGGCCTACCTCGCGCGCAGCGGTGTGGTGCGGCACCTAGATTTTTGCGAGCCGGGCGCGGAGCCGGCGCGGATGCTGAGCGCGGCGGCGGCGGAGACTGGCGTGGAGTGCGTGTTGCTCGGGCGCTTTGGCGCTCGGCCTTTCTCGCCGGGCGAACTCTCAGCCGGCGTCGCCCCGCTGCCCGAGGCCGCGCGCGCCGAGCTGGAGGCGATGCTCGCCGAGGTGGACGGTCTCGCCAGCGACGGTTTGACCCCGCCCGCCTGCGAGGAGGTGCTGCAAGTCACTGCTGCTCGGCAGAAGCTCCGCGCGCTCGCCTGTCCCTCGCCCAACTTTGCCCGTAGGCTCGCCCAGCTCGACCCGCACCTCGTCGCGCCCCTGACCGCCGCCAGCGACGACGAGATCGCCGCGCTCGTCCGCGCGAAAAAGCCCGCCGTCGTCGCACCCCGCGCCGCCGCCGCGCTCGGCCTACCGCCGCCGCCGCTCGCCGCGCTGCTTAGCGCCGGCGTGTCGCTACTGCTCGGCACCGGCGGCCCGATGCTCAGCACCCCGAACCTTTTCGCCGAGCTCGACTTCGCCTGGAAGCTCGCCCGCGCGCAATCCGGCCCCGACGCGCCGGTGGATCCGCTTGCCATCCTCCGCATGGCGACGTGCAACATCCACGCCGCCCTGCGCGGCCATTACCACGGCCGGCTGGAGGCCGGCCTGCCCGCCGATTTCGCCGTGCTCAACTTCACCAGCCCGCACCTGCGCGCCACGCGGAACCTCGTCGCCGCCATCGTCTCGCGCCTCACACCCGAGGACGTGCTCGCTACCTACCGCGGCGGCGAGCCCATCTGGCGCACGCCGCAGTTCGAGCCGTGAGCGCGGGCGCTAGGTGCGGACAAAGTGTCGTGGCACTACAGTTAGGCTATGTCTTCATCTGGTTAACACTCTCCCATCTACTGGCTCGGAACGCATCGTAATATAACTCCAACTGTAAAACCAACCTCCACCCGGCGATCTCGTCAAAGAATGCACTCCTTCGCCCTGAGTCGCGCACGTGTATGACTCGTCTGATCTTTTGATGAAAGGGCCGATCATCTGATCTGGTTTAGCATTCATAGAAAGATACACCTGTCCGTCCGTGATCTTTGCCGTGTAGGTGAATGAGATCTTGTCCACCGAAAGCTGCGAAACCTCGTGCGGTGAACTACATCCCAAAAGGCAAAGAAGCGCAAAAGCGAAGAGCCATAGTAATATAAAAACGGTCAAGTGGCAGCACCCATGATTTGAGCAACGCGGGGTGATGGCTTACATGCCGCACAGCATTGCGGGCGGAAACTCACTCGCAAGGGATTTTTGCTTCGCACTTGGGGCTTGAAGATTCCGCGCGGTTGCGAACGACTGGCCGCCCACAAATTTTCCGCAACCTTCACACCCCCAACCCACAACCACCATGCCCGGCGTCGGCACTCTTCTCAAACAGGCCCAGAAAATGCAGCGCGGCATCGAGGCGCTCCAGGCGCAGCTCGAGGCCAAGGAGATCGAGGTCACGAGCGGCGGCGGCGCGGTGCGCGTTAAGGTCAGCGGCGCGGGCAAGTTCCTCGCGCTCACGCTCGACCCGGAGTTCCTGAAGGAGGACACCAAACTCGTCGCCGACACCGTGCTCGCCGCCGTGCAGGACGCCGCGAAGCAGGCGAAAGATTTCAACGACGCGGAGATGAAGAAGATCACGGGCTCGTTTCAGATGCCCGGGATGTTTTGATAGTCGGAATTCGGATTGCGGAATAAAACGGCCGCCCTCCGAATCGCCCAAAATATCCCGCCCGCGTCCACGTTCTTCCCTCTGAAAATTCCGCACTCCGCAATCCACACTCCGCATTTTGCCACCGTGTCTTCCCTCGACCTTCTCCAGCAGCAGCTCCGCCAACTGCCCGGCCTCGGCCCGCGCTCGGCGGAGCGCATCGCGTTGCACCTGCTCATCGAGCAGCCGGGTAAACTGCCCGCGCTCGTGGCGGCGTTGCAGGCGGCGGCGCACGGTGCGGGGCGCTGCGTGCGCTGCGGGCACCTAGCCGAGGCGGGGCAGCTTTGCGGCATCTGCGGCGACGCGCGGCGCGACGCGGCCGTGGTCTGCGTGGTCGAGCACGTGCCCGACCTCATCGCGCTGGAGCGCGGTGGGACGTATCGCGGCACCTACCATGTGCTGCACGGCAAGCTCTCGCCGATCAACGGCGTGGGGCCGGAGCAGCTCAACATCGCGTCGCTGCTCGCGCGTGTAGCGGCTGGCGGGGTGGGGGAGCTGATCCTCGCGCTGGCTAACGATGTCGAGGGCGAGGCGACGTGCCATTACCTCACGCAACATCTGGCGGCGACGGGTGCGGACGGGGCAAACGGCGCAGGCCACGCGGCGGTTAAGGTCACGCGCATCGGTTTCGGCCTGCCGAGCGGCGGCGGTGTGTTGCACGCCGACCCGGTCACGCTCAAGAGCGCGCTCGACGGCCGCCGGGCGTATGCTTGAGCGACGCTGGGAGGTGGAGCGGGACGTCCCGGCCCACTCGGCTCGCGCTAGTCAGAGTGCAGATGTAGCCGCGACGCCCCGTCGCGGAATGAGCGCCTGGAAAATCAAAACGCGACGATGCCGTCGCGTCCCAGCCAAAGCGCGCCGGGGACGTCGCGCTCCACCTCGGTCAGACGATCGTCGCGTCAGCCACAGGCTCAATTTTCTTAGTTGCCGACATGCACGGTTCGGCTTTCGTGAAGCTGTTCCCTGGCAACGCGGGCGTAGTATAACGGCTATCACGTGAGCTTCCCAAGCTTGAAACGAGGGTTCGACTCCCTCCGCCCGCACCAAAATTTTGGCAGCGTTTTGCATCGGAGGCGCATCCGGGCATTGACGCCGCGCGCGGCGGGCGGTTTTCTCGGCCCATGAGCAAGTCCTCCCCGGCCCAGCCCGCCGTCAAATACCGCCGCGTCGTCCTCAAGCTGAGCGGCGAGGTGCTGCGCGGCCGGTCGGCCGACCCGATTGACGCCGAGGTGCTCGCGCGCATCTGCGGCGAGATCAAGGCCGTCCACGAGCTAGGCACGGAGGTCGGCGTGGTCATCGGCGGGGGTAACATTTTCCGGGGTCTCGCCGGCTCGCAGCGCGGCGTGGACCGCACCACCGGCGACTACATGGGCATGATGGCCACGGTCATCAACAGCCTCGCGCTCATGGACTGCCTGGAAAAAATGGGCGTCACCACGCGCGTGCAGAGCGCCATCCCGATGGAGCAAATCGCCGAGCCGTTCATCATGCGCCGCGCCATGCGCCACATGGAGAAACGCCGCGTGGTCATCTTCGCCGCCGGCACCGGCAACCCCTACTTCTCAACCGACACCGCCGCCGCACTCCGCGCCTCCGAGATCCGTGCCGACGCCATCCTCAAGGCCACGAAGGTGGACGGCGTTTACAACAAGGACCCCAAGAAGCACCCCGATGCCGTGCGCTACGACGAGCTCACCTTCGCCGACGCCCTCAACCAACGCCTCAATGTGATGGACTCGACGGCGTTCTCGCTCTGCATGGACAACAACGTGCCGATCCTCGTGTTCGACCTCAACGCCCCCGGCTCCATCCGCCGCGCCGTGCTCGGCGAGAAAATCGGCACCCTTGTCCGCAACTGAGCACCCTCTATATCCAAAATCCCAGACCCAAAACACCATTCCCGTCATGCCTCATCCCATCCTCAACGACACCCAGAACCGCATGAAAAAGGCCGTGGACCATACGCTCCACGAGTTCAGCTCCATCCATACTGGCAAGGCCAGTCCCGCCATGGTCGAGGGTGTGCTGGTCGAGGCCTACGGCTCCATGCAGCCGCTCAAGAGCTGCGCCGCCGTCAGCACGCCCGATGCGCGCCTCATCCAGATCCAGCCGTGGGACGCCTCTCTCATCAAGGCCATCGTCAAGGCCGTGCAGGAGGCCAACCTGGGCTTCAACCCCGTGCCGGACGGCAAGCTCATCCGCATCCCGCTGCCCGACATGAGCCGCGAACGCCGGCAGGAGTTTGTGAAAATGGCCCAGCGCCTCGCCGAGGAAGGCCGCATCCAGGTGCGCAGCGTCCGCCACGACGCCCTCTCCGGCATCAAGCGCGCCAAGCTCCCCGAGGACGAGGGCAAGCGCCTAGAGAAAGACATCCAGACCGCCACCGATAAATCCATTGCCGACATCAACTCCCACCTCGCCCACAAGGAGAAGGAGCTGACAACGGTGTGAGGCGCGCGAGCATCCGCACAACAATGGAACCCGACAGGAAAACGGACACGCCAACTGTCGGTGCCGGTTCGAAGCCGAAGCCGGATCGGTTAGCCGCTCTTACCGCTGTGGCCCTTTCTGTGTTAATTAGCTGGTTATGTTTCCCAACAATGTGTGACTGTTTTGATTATCAGTATCTACTTTTAATGCTCGGGTGGAATTTCATTGCTTACAAGGTTTTGCTGAACGGTATAGCCAAAAAATCCATGCTTCGTCAGGTTGCTGGACTGGTGCTCGCGTTTGCATCCCATCTTCTGACGCTGGAAACACAAAATTTATGGATTGGCTGATCCACACATCTTGAATCCCCGCGACACATTTTCCGCCCCGCTCGCGCCGAAGCGCGTCGTCGTCAAGCTCGGCACCGGCGTGCTCACGTCGGGCGTGGGCCAGCTCGACCATGCGCGCATTGCGGCCGTGTGCGCCGGGCTGGCCGCGTTGCGCCGCGCGGGCACCGAGGTCATCGTCGTCTCCTCCGGCGCGGTCGGGCTCGGCATGGGTCGGCTCGGGCTGAAAAAACGCCCCGCCGAGCTGGCGAAAAAGCAGGCGTGCGCCGCCATCGGCCAGTCGCTGCTCATGCAGACGTGGCAGCGTGGCTTTGAGCCGCACAGCCTGACCGTCGCGCAGGTGCTCCTCACCCATGAGGACCTGCGCGAGCGCGCCCGCCACCTCGGCGTCAAGGCCGCGCTCGCCGAGATCCTCGGCTACGGCGCCATCCCGGTCATCAACGAGAACGACACCGTGAGCGCCGCCGAGATCAAGGTCGGTGACAACGACACGCTCTCCGCGCTGGTCGCCAGCCTCGCCGCCGCGCAGCACCTCGTCATCCTCTCCACCGCGCCCGGCCTGATAGACATGAAGGGCACGGGCGGCATCGTCCCCGTGGTCGAAAAAATCACGCCCGCCATCGAGGCGATGGCCGGCGGCACGACGAGCGAAACCGCCGTGGGCGGCATGGCTACTAAGATCGCCGCCGCGCGTCTCGCCACGCGCGCCGGCTGCGGCGTTTTCATCGCCAGCGGCGCGGAGCCGGACGTGCTCGCAAAAATTTTTGGCGGGCGTAACCCCGGCACTTTCTTCGTGCCGAGCGGCCTGCCGCTGGAGTCAAAAAAACGTTGGCTCGCCTATTTCCAGCGTCCCGCCGGCACGATCCTCGTCAACGCCAACGCCGTGCCCGCGCTGCGCGCGCAGGGCCGCAGCCTGCTGCCGGTCGGTGTGACGGGCGCGCGCGGCGCGTTTGCCGCCGGCGACGTGGTGGACATCGCCGGCCCCGATGGAAAGGTCTTCGCGCGCGGCGAGACGGCGTTTGCCGACATGGAGATCGCCGCCATCGCCGGCCGAAGCACCGACCGGCTCAAGCCGCTCTACCCCGGCCGCAAGCGTCTCGAGGTCATCCACCGCAACGATCTTGTGCTGCTCTGAGCGCGCGGTCGCGTTGCGTAGTTTCGTAGGGGCGCAGGCTTGCTGCGCCCTCATTGGTGGGGTAGGGCAATAGGGGAAGGGCGCAGCAAGTCTGCGCCCCTACGGCGAGAGGGTCACTGCGGTGCGATCTCAATGATGGCGTCGGCCGGAGCCGCGAGGCCGCCACGGCGGCCGCCGCCGCGCGCTGCGGGCGTGGCCTGTGAGTCGTAACGCACACGATAGGTCACGGTCTTCTCCTGGTCGGGTGCGAGCTTCACCCGAAATTCAGCCGTCTGAGCGTCGGTTTTGGTGAACTCGTCGGTTTTTTCCGTGATCGTCCAGTTGTTCCAGCGCAGGAAGTGCTCGACCACGCGGATCTCCACCGGCTCGGCCTTGCGGTTGCGGAGCTTGATCTCGAACGTCTCGTCGAAGACCTGGTTGCGGTTGTCAGCCTGGAAGTTCGTCCGCTTGCGCTCGCCGACGAGGTCGAAGGCGTCGCCGGTGTAGAGGCGCACGGTCTCGCCCTGCGGGGTGTGCTCAAGCTGGTTCTCGCCGGTGAACTCGATGCGCTTGTCGGCGTCGTCCTGCCGGTAGAAGCGCACGCGGCCGGCGGGCAGCGGCAGGCCGAGGCCGTTTTCCTTGGTGTTCTTAAACTCGCGCATGACCCACACCTTCTTGCTCGACTGTGTGCCGTAGTCGGGGTTGCCGCGGATGCTCTGCGGGTCCCAGCCGCGGTATTGGTCCTTGGCGACGCCATCATAGACGTAAAACGTCTCCGACTTCACGCCGGTGGCGCGGATGAACTCGACCTGTTTGGTCTCGCGATCGCGCAGCGTGACGGGGTGGACGAGCGAGTAGAGGTGGAACTCGTCAAAAGCTTTTTCGGTGGCGGCTTGGAACATGTCGGCGGCCATCGCGGCGGACTTGAACATCATCTGCTCCTGCCGCATCTGCGGCTGAACCTTGTTCACGTTCCCCGCCATGAGCTTCACCGTGGCATTGTCGAAGCGCGCGCCGGAGTTGTTCTGCATCGTCACCCAGCCGGTGATGTCCATCGTGCCGCCTTTTTCGGGGGCGACGAGGTTGTAGGCCGCTTGCCAAGTGAAGCCGCCTGTCACGTAGCTCAATTCGGCCTCGAATTTGGCGGGTGTCGCGGCGTCCAGCTTCCAGACGAGCGTCGGCTGGAGGATGCTGTCGTCGGCGAGGCGCGGGAAGATCGGCTCGCCGGGCAGCGAGAAGCGCAGTTTGCCGTCCACCTCGATTATCGGCGTTTCGCCGCCGGGCCGGGGCCGCGAGCTGCCATCGTAATACGGGCCCGGCTGACCGGCGGTGTAGCCGCTGCGGATGATTTTGCCCAGCACGGGGAATTCCTTCTGGTCCTTGTCGCGGACGAGGAAGGTGATGGTGTTGCCGAGGTTCAGCTCAAGCATGAGGCCGGGCGAGATGGTGTCGGCGCGGTAGCCCTGCTCCAGGATGCGGAAGGCGTTTTTGCCCGCCGCGTCGCGCAGCACGACGGAGTCCGCCTCGACCTGCGCGGTGACACCGTTGAAGGTCACGGTATTGGCGCCGGCCTTGACGTCGAGCGGCACACGCTCCCGCACGACGGCGAAGTCCTGATTGTAAATGGTGAGCGCGGGCGCGGCAGCCTGCGCCACAAGTTGGGGGCCGGCGAGAGACGCGAGCAGCAGGGCAATGAAAGCGCGGAGGGGTGGGATGGGACGGGGGAGGGTGGTCATGGAGAAAGGATGGCGACATCTGGCCGCAGGCGCGAGCGGAAATGGTATTAGAGAATGGGTCGGTTTGCAGTGTCATCGCGAGGTCGGCGCAGCCCGTTCGACAAGCTCAGGGCCTTGAGCCTGTCGAGAGGCCGGGCCTGACGATCCAATCCGAAAAGCAGATGGTTTACTGCGTCGCGTCTGCTCCTCGCGCCATGAGAGTCGAGTCGCCCGACCGCCTCTCTTTCGCTTCCGCCTCAGGGCAAAGTCACGCGCAGGCGCATGAAGCGGCGGGTGCCGGTGCCGCTGGGAGTGGTGTCGCGGAAGACTACGGTGCGGACCGCGCCGGCGGTCGTGTCACTGGCGACCTCGGTGAACGGCGCGCCAGAGTGCCAAGTCACGAGATCATCGGACGCCTCCGCGTCCACGCTGACATCGCCGGCCGCCGCCGCGAGGGTGGCCGTCAGCGTGAGATGGGGCAGGCCATCCGCCTGATTGATCACGAGCGCACAAACCGGCCGGTTCGTGGAGGACGCGGCCTGCGGGTCGGTGCCCAGCGCATATTCGAGGAGATTGGGCAGGCCGTCATGGTCGGGGTCGGCGGCGGGCTGCGCGGCGAGCGCGGCCGTGGACCCGAAATGCTCGGCCTGCCACTGGTGCAGCCGGGTATCAATGGTAAGCGCGAGGGTGTTGCTGCCCGTGACGCTGAACGCGTAGGTGAGCCCGGCGGCGGCGTTGAGCACCGAGGAGGCGGTGAGGGTGGACAGGAGGCTGCCGGGATCGAGCAGCGATCCGTAAAACGTGATCAGGTCAAACGTGCCGAGGCCGGTGAAAGTGTCGGCTGTGCCCGCGTTGAGGAAACTGAAGCTGC
>CAIPZZ010000002.1 GCA_903869665.1 uncultured Opitutia bacterium
CGGGGCCGCGGGCGGCGGCGGCGTGGAGCAGCGCAGGAGCGGCGAGAAGGGCGAGGAGCGGGAGCAGACGGTTGAGGCGCATAGGAGAAAGGGGAGGGTGGTTGGGAAAAATCGGGGCGCGGGGCGCGGGAAGAAAGGCTGAGTGAGGGTGAAACCGGCGGGCTTGTAAATAGCGGATGTGACCCAGATGACGGCGGAGAGAGGCGGAATGTTTCCAGCGAAGTGAAGATTTTGAAACTTGCCCGCGCCGGCCGCCCCGCCCCACCCTGCCGGGCGATGCCCAACACCTTCGGCCACCTCCTGCGCGTCACCACCTGGGGCGAGAGCCACGGCCCGGCCGTGGGCGCGGTGCTCGACGGCTGCCCGCCGCGCCTGCCGGTCAGCGCGGCGGAAATCCAAGCCGAACTCGACCGCCGCCGTCCCGGCCAGAGCGATATCACCACCCCGCGCAAGGAGGAGGACGCGGTGGAGATCCTCTCCGGTGTCTTTGAGGGCCGCACGACTGGGGTGCCAATCTCGCTGCTCGTCCGCAACGCCGACCAGCGCCCCGGTGCCTATGACGAGATGCGGGAGAAATTCCGCCCATCGCACGCCGACCACACTTATCAGGCGAAATACGGCCTCCGCGACCATCGCGGCGGCGGGCGCAGCTCGGCGCGCGAGACGGTCGGCCGCGTGGCGGCGGGCGCCATCGCCAAAAAACTCCTCACCCTCGGCGGCACGGAACGCCATGGCGCGCCGGTGGAAATCCGGGCGTTTGTCACGCGTATTCACGATCTCGCCGCGCCGGCGGGGATTTTGGACCAATTTCCCACGCTCGCCGAGGTCGAGGCCAGCGCCGTGCGCTGTCCGCACGCCGCGACAGCGGAAAAAATGATCGCGCGCATCAAGGAGGCCCGCGCCGACGGCGACTCCGTCGGGGGCGTGATCACCTGCCGCATCCGGGGCGTTCCGCCAGGGCTGGGCGAACCGGTGTTCGACCGGCTGGAGGCCGACCTCGCCAAGGCCATGCTCTCGCTGCCCGCCACCAAAGGCTTCGAGATCGGCAGCGGCTTCGCGGGCACGCTGCTCAAAGGCAGCGAGCACAACGACGCCTTTGTGATGCGCGACGGCCGCGTCCGCACCACGACCAACCGCTCCGGCGGCGTGCAGGGCGGCATCAGCAACGGCGAGGAGATTTTCTTCAACGTGGCCTTCAAGCCCACCGCGACCATCATGCAGTCGCAAAAAACCGTGGATTTGCACGGCGCGGAGACCGAACTCATCGGACGCGGCCGACACGACCCGTGCGTGGTGCCGCGCGCCGTGGTGATCGTCGAGGCGATGGCCGCCCTCGTGCTCGCCGACCACTGGCTGCGGCACGCGGGGCAGAACCAGACATTCAAGTTCTGATTGATTATTAAACACAAAGCGGCGCAAAAATCCTGAGTCCGTTCGCCTTTTTGCGTCTTCTGGTGTTTTTCGTGACCAATGTCTTTGCCCGACAAACCTCTCGCCTATCTCCTCCTCGGCCCCGCCGGCTCGGGCCGGCGCGAGGTGCTGGCCGACCTCATTGAGGGAGGGCTAGGCGCGGGCGACCGCCCCGCCGTGCTGCTCGCCGAGAACGAGCCGGCGGACGCCGCCGACGTCCGGCTGCCTGGCCTCGCGCGCTGGACGTGGCGCGACGGGGCCATCGCCACCGCACCGCCAACGGGCGCGACGCACATCTTTCTTGTCAGCGACGGCCGCGCCAGCCCCATGGATCAGGTCGAGGCGCTCAAGCCTTGGCTCGCCGCGCACGGACTGGAGCTGGCGCGGGTGATCTGCGTCATCCCCTGCACGCTGGTGGAGAAAAACCCGCCGCTGCTCGCGTGGTTCGACGCGTGCATCCACTTCTCCGACGCCGTGCTGCTCAACCGCCGCGAGGGCGTGGCGAACAAATGGATGAGCGACTTCATCGCACGTTACCGGGACCAGTTTTACCCTTGCCTGATCGAGCCCGTGAAGGCCGGCCGGGTGAAAAACCCGGCGATGATCCTCGATCCGCAGGCGCGGCGCATCGCACAGTGGTTCGACGAGGCTCCGCCAGACTGGCGCACCGGTGTCGGCGACGCCGACACAATCTTCCAGGATGACGAGGATGAGGAAGACGAAGATGGGGCCGAGGACGAGAACGACGAGGAAGCCGAGACCCCACCCGGCGAGGATCCGTGGCTGGCGCGCGACGCGACCGGTCGCAGGTCGAAGCCGTTACCGGACATCGGGCGGTTCCTGCCCCCAGCAGCCTGACGGCCTGCCGCTGGGTGCCAGCACGTGCCGTCCGCCACACGCGCTTATGGGCGGAACGCGTGGATTTAATAGCGGCCGAGGGGCGAGATAGTGCTTGAAATGCCCGGGGCCGTGGCGAACGCTTCGCGTGCCTGTGTCCGCGCCCGCGCGGCCCGGCATCTGCTTCCCGTCCACCGTCTCCTTCCAATGCGCCTTTCCGCCCTCTTCCGCCGTCTCCCGCGCCGCTGGCCGGCCGTCCTCACGGCCGCCGCCCTGCCGTTGCTGACCGGCGCGCTATGGCAGCTAGACGGCCCGCAGTCCACGTTCGGCGCGGAGAACAGCCCGCTCGGCCCGGTGGCGCAGCGACAGCTCACCCTGTTTTACTACACGCTCGTGGTGACGACGGTTTTGTTTGTGCTTGTCGGCGCGGTGCTCGCCTACGCAACGATCAAGTTCAAGGCCCGTAACGCCGACGACGAGCACGCCGAGCCGCCCGAGCAGGGCCACGGCAATCCGTTCGTCGAGCTCGGCCTCACCATCGGCTCGATCATCTGTCTCGTCATCATCGCCGTGCCGACGTTGAGCGCGATCTGGTATACCTACGACGTGCCGGGCGCGGACACCCCCGCCAAGCTGGAGGAGATGGTGAAGGCGGGCAAAGCCTACGAGATCACCGCCACCGGCTACCAGTGGTGGTTCAAATTCCAGTATCCGAGCGAGCGCGCCTTCGCCACTGCCACCGCCGACGCACGAACCGGCAAGCGGCCCGAGGCCGAGTTTGTCACCGCCAACGAGCTCGTCATCCCGGTGGGCAAGCCCGTCCACATCAATCTGCGCACGGACGACGTGATCCACTCGTTCTGGGTGCCGAAGCTGGCGGGCAAGGTGGACATGATCCCCAACCGCGCCAACCACCTCTGGCTACAGGCGGACGTGCCCGGCTACTACTATGGCCAGTGCGCCGAGTATTGTGGCGACTCGCACTCGGTGATGAAATTCCGTGTTATCGCGCTCGAACAGAAGGACTTTGACACATGGCTCGCCAAACAAAAGGAGCCCGCCCGCGCCGCCGCCCCGATCGCCCCCGCCAACACCGCCCCGCGCGCCGCCGCGCCCTTGGCCCTGCGCAATCCTGACGACGGTAAGAAGTCGGTTCCCCTCGCCGGCACCGGCGACCCGGTGGTGGAGTTCAAAAAATGGCAGGATCGCCAGGCTCCCGCCGCCGAGGACGCCGCGAAGCTCGCCCTTATCTCCGCCGGCCGCCGCCTCTTTAACGATAACAAGTGCTCCGCCTGCCACACCGTCCGCGGGCAGGAAGGCGTCGGCGTGACCGCGCCCGACCTCACCCATATCGGCTCCCGATCGACCATCGCCGCCGGACTGCTCGAGAACGACGAGGCGCACCTGCACGACTGGCTCGCCGATCCCGACCACTGGAAGCCGGCTAACAAGATGTTCCACGGCATCGGCCGCACCGGCAAAATCTCGATGCCGGGCTACATCAAGCCCGACGACAACGGCGACCCGATGATGAAGGACGGCCAACCCGTCCGCAACATCAGCCTGAGCGACGCCGATGTCGCCGCGCTCACCGCCTATCTGCAAAGCTTGAAATGACGCCCCGCGCGCCCAACCCTATCCGCTCCCACTGACATGGCTGAAGCACTGGCAAAATCCGACCTTCTCACCAAGGAGCAGCACGCGCCCGCGAAGGCCGGACTGATCTTTCCCCGCCCGACCGCCAAGA
The DNA here is from genome assembly GCA_903869665.1 of uncultured Opitutia bacterium. Lineage (GTDB taxonomy): Bacteria > Verrucomicrobiota > Verrucomicrobiia > Opitutales > Opitutaceae > CAIYUN01. The sequence continues at coordinate 3,995 of CAIPZZ010000002.1, forward strand.
CCGGACTGGTGTCCTGGCTCACGACGGTGGACCACAAGCGGATCGGCGTGCTCTACGCCACGTTCGCCATCTTCTTCTTCCTCGTCGGCGGGGTGGAAGCGCTGCTCATCCGCACCCAGCTGCTGGTGCCGAACAACCATTTCCTCGGCGCGCACACCTACGGCGAGATGTTCACGATGCACGGCACGACGATGATCTTTCTGGCCGTGATGCCGCTCAATGCCGCGTTCTTCAACCTGCTAGTTCCGCTCCAGATCGGCGCGCGCGATGTGGCGTTCCCCCGGCTCAACGCCTTCAGCCTGTGGGTCTTTGCCGCCGGTGCGATTATCCTCAACATCGGCTGGTTGCTCCCCTCGGGCGCGCCCGCCGCCGGCTGGTTCGGCTACGCCCCGCTCACCTCCAAGCTGTTCACACCCGACATGTCCGCCGACCTCTGGACGTTGGGCCTGCAGGTGCTCGGCGTGTCCTCTATCGCGGCCTCGCTCAACTTCATCGTCACCATCATCAACATGCGGGCCCCCGGGCTCACGATGATGCGCCTGCCGGTCTTCACTTGGATGGCGCTGTTCACGAGCTTTCTCCTCGTGCTCGCGATGCCGGCCATCGCCATCGCGCTGGTCGAGGTGATGTTTGACCGCCACTTCGGCACGCACTTCTTCGAGGTCTCGGGCGGAGGGCAGCCGATCCTCTGGCAGCACCTGTTCTGGGTGTTTGGCCACCCCGAGGTTTACATTCTCATCCTGCCGCCTATGGGCTACATCTCGGAGATTTTGCCCACATTCTCGCGCAAGCCCCTGTTCGGCTACCCCATCGTGGTTTTCTCCGGCGCGACCATCGGCTTCATCGGCTTCGGAGTCTGGAGCCACCACATGTTCACCACCGGCCTCGGCGCGGTGGCGACGGCGGCATTCTCGCTGGCGACCATGGCCATCGCGGTGCCGACCGGCGTGAAGATCTTCAACTGGATCGGCACCCTCTGGGGCGGCCACCTCCAGATGCGCACCCCGATGCTCTTCTCGCTCGGCTTCATCTGGATGTTCATGCTCGGCGGCTTTTCCGGCATCATGCACTCCGCCGCGCCGGCCGACGCCCAGCAGCAGGACACCTACTTCATCATCGCGCATTTCCACTATGTCCTCATCGGCGGCGCGACCTTCGCGCTGCTGGCCGCGATCCACTTCTGGTTCCCGAAATTCTTCGGCCGGCTGGTGGACGAAACTTGGGGCAAGATCTCCTTCTGGATCATTTTCGCCGGCTTCAACGGCACGTTCTTCCCGATGCATTTCCTCGGCCTTAACGGCATGCCACGCCGCACTTGGACCTATGACGCCGGTATGGGCTGGGACGGACTGAACAAATTCTGCACCATTAGTGCCTATGTGCTCGGCCTCGGTATCTGCATCTACTTTGGCACCATCATCTGGAGCTATTTCAAGGGCAAGAAGGTGGGCAACGACCCGTGGGACGGCCGCACGCTCGAGTGGAGCATTCCCTCGCCGCCGCCGGAATACAACTTCGCCGCTATTCCGAAGGTTCATGCCCGTGACGCTTGGTGGTATGAGAAACACCACCAGGAGGAGATCCGGAAAGAAAAGGCCGAGGCGATTGCCGCCGAATCTGCCCATGGTGGCATTCACATGCCTGACGCCTCTTGGTTCCCGTTGGTGGCGGGGGTGGGCATGCTCGTCGGTGGCCTGGGCTTCGCGGCGGACCATATGCCGGTCGCGATCGGCGGTCTCATCGTCACTTTTCTCGGCATCTACCTTTGGTCCCTTGAGGGCCCCGGCGGCTATCACATCCATCTCGACAAGGACGGCAACGCCACCGAGGACCACAGCCACTGAGATCCCGCTCCCACCCTCCATCACACTCCCTTTTCGCAATGAGCAGCCACGCCGGTCAGATTGACCACCACCACGACCCGTCAACCTCGACGGGCATCCCGAACAAGAAGCTCATGTTCTGGGCCTTTCTCGCGTCGGACTGCATGTTCTTCGGCACGCTGATTTCGACCCATCTGGTTTACCGCCAGCATCCGCCGCCGGAGACACACGACCCCACCAAGGTTTTCGACATCAGCCTGACCTCATTCTCGACCTTCATCCTGCTGATGTCGTCGCTGATGATGGCGCTAGCGGTGAACGCCATCCAGCGCGGCAACGTGCGCGCGACGCGGAGCTCCCTGCTCGTCACCATTCTCTTCGGCCTTATCTTTTTGGGCTGCCAGGTGTTCGAGTTCACAGACTTTGTGTATGAGAAGCACATGACGCTGACAAACAGCATCTTCGGCTCGACCTTCTTCACCCTTACCGGCACGCACGGCACCCACGTCGCCATCGGCGTGCTCTGGCTCGGACTCATGTATGTGCGCTCGTTCAAGCCGGCCGGTGCCCACGGCTCCGCATGGCTCGTGCGCACCTTTGCCCACGTGCTCGTCTTCGCCGCCGCCGCCGCGCTCATGTTTATTTTCATCGTGCCCGGGGTGCTGCATATCTTCATCTCCGGCCATAGCGCGGGCGATTTTCTTTCTCACAACGCCGGGCCGCTCGCCGGTGAGGCTGTCGCCCTCGCGTTGCTCTGGGTTTTCGCCCGGCCTCGCGGCCCGGTCGAGTTTGACGAGCGCCACGCCATTGATGTCGAGTCCATGGGCCTCTACTGGCATTTCGTGGACATCGTCTGGATCGTCATTTTCACCGCCGTCTATCTGCTCGAATACATCTGAGCCGCCGCAGTCCTTCGGTCCCTGCCCTCCTTCTTCCCTGAACCCTCCTCCTATGTCCTCGCCCGCCGCCCACGCCGACAGCCCAGCGCCCGCCGCGCATCACGACGAGAACAAGTTCCATCTCTTCGTCCAGGTCGCGATGATCCTCGCGGTCATCACGGGCGTGGAGATCGTCGCCATCGGCCTGCCCTTCCCGGCATGGATCGTCGTCACCACGCTGGTCGTTCTCTCGGTGGTCAAGTTCATGATGGTCATCTTCATCTTCATGCATCTGAAGTGGGACAAGGTTTTCTGCACCATCCTGTTCTTCATCGGCCTGATCCTCGGCGGCGGCACCCTCGCCGCGTTGGTGACACTTTTCAAGTTTGGCCTGGCGCCGCTGACCTACGCCGCGCCGTGAGACCGCGTGGCTGACCGGACCGATTTTACCGTCAGGCCTGGAGAAAAATTTCTTCGCGGCACGATTTTCTCCGTGTCCACCCGCGCCGGTCCGTGGTTAGGTGCCGCGCATGATTGACTGGCGCCACTGGCACAACGAGCCGCACCTCATCGGCGGCCTTGTGCTGTTTGGCTGGCTCTACGCGCTGCTCACCGGCCCGCTGCGCGCGCGCCTCGCTGGTCCTGCTGAAACCTTCCCGCGCGCATGCGCGTGGAGATTCTATGCCGCGCTCGCCGTCTTCTACCTCGCCGTCGGTTCACCGTTGGACCAGGCGGGCGAACGCTTTCTCCTCAGCGCGCACATGGTGCAGCAC
>CAIPZZ010000003.1 GCA_903869665.1 uncultured Opitutia bacterium
GCAGCCGCAGAACCTTTGGGGCGGGTTGATCGAAATAGAACGCTGTCACCGCCTCACGCACATGGGCGCGCAGCTCCTCCCAGCTGTCCGCCTGGGTGATGATACTTTCTCCGAGCGCCTCGGCGACGAAGCCGCCGAGGCCTCCTGAGCCGGGATCATGCAATTGAGGGCCAGATAAGTTGGTGAGGGCCGGCTCTGGCGGAGAGGGCGGCAACTGCATCGCAGTCGTCGTTAGGGCTCATTTGACGGAGGAGAACGTGCCACCAATGGCGGCGTTGGGGAGTGGCGACGGCGAGTTTGAGCGTGGGCTTGCCGGCGGCGTGGCTGAAGACCGCAGCGCAGTAAAACAGGCGCCAGCGCAGCGTGGTCAGTTCCGCCCGCTGGGGCTGACCGAGCCGGCGCTGGAGGCCGACGCAAAGATTGTAGGCGCAGATGGCGAGGTGGCAGGCCGCTTCGGTCGCCCAGAACGAACGGCAGCACAGGCCCTTCAAGCCGAACTGGGTGCCGAGTTCCTTGATTCGGTTTTCGATATCGGCGCGGCCGTTGTAGCGGCGCCACACGTCGAGGGCACTGATGCTGGCCGGCAGATTGGTCCGCAGCGCCTGGAACTTGTAGCCGGGCACCTCGAGCAGCTGCTTCCCCCGGCGTGCGGTCGGTCGACGACACGCTGACGCAAGACGACGAGCCGGACGCCGTCGTGCGTGACGTCCTGCACCTCGATGCCCGGGACCGCGGTCGGGGTCCACGCGGCGTCGTCATGCCGACAAAGTGTCCGCACCGGCGCGCGCAGCGCCGCCGTCAAAATATACTGCAGCCCACGCGCCTCCAGTTCCGCGATCATGCCGTGGGTGCAAAAGCCACTGTCGGCGCGCACCAGGCTGACGCGGACCGTTGTGGGCAAACGGTTGAGCGTATCGCCGAGGAAGGTGGCCGCCCCGCTGACGCAGGCGGTGTTGCCCGGCCGTAACCAAAAATGGGCGACCTGTGGCACCTCCGCGAGCGCGGCGACAATCGGACGATGACAGGGCTTGAGCCCCTTGCGGGTGTAGCCGACCCGCACGCCTTCTTGATGACCGTCCTCGTGCAAGAGGGAAAACGAATCCAGATCCAGCGTGTAGCCGTCGGTTCGCGCCGGCAGATCTTCCAACGCCCACCGGTGCAAACCCGACAACGCTTCGCCCGCACTGCGGCCGCACCGCGCGAAGAAGCGCGACAGCGTCGATTGACTCGGGATCGCCTCGATGCCGAGCACCTCAGCCACTGCCGGATCGTGCGCCAGATGCGCCACCCGCGCCAACTTGTCCGCGCCGCAGAGGATGCCGCCAATGAAACCCAGCGCCGTGTCGCACGGATCATACGCGTTCGGACTCGTCGGCGCATGCGGCAACACCGCGCGCAACTGCGGTCGCAGTCCCCGCTCCGTGATAAACCGCGTCCACACCGCCAACCCGCCGTGCGCCGTCAGGCGCTGGTCGGTAAAGCCAATCCGCATCGACTTTACCCCGTCTTTGGTGCCCAAATCTAACCGCACCGTTTGGTTCGCCTCCGTCTGAGGCGTTAACGTTGTTTTAAGTTGCACACCTTGAAAGACGCCAAGCGGTGCGCTCTTTGGCGACTACCGGGTGAACTGCATGATCCTAGCTTAGCGGGGGGAATCCATGGCTTATGCCGTGCAGCAAGGGGCAAAACATTCACCCGCTGACCAGCTCAAGCGGAGCGGAACTAAACTAGCCATCTCCACGCTTAAACCGGAGCAGATCAAAGCGCCGACCAAAGC
>CAIPZZ010000004.1 GCA_903869665.1 uncultured Opitutia bacterium
ATGGAAAAACTGACGCGCTCCGCGTTCATGGCCCGCCCTCCTTCCGTCCGCTCTCTGCCCGTGCGACCTCGCGGAGAAACACCTCGTCGAGCCGCGCGCGCGGCTGCTCGACCGACTCCAGCGCCCGCCCGCGCGCCGCCCGCCATGCCCGCAGTTCCGCCAGCTCGCCCGGCGACAACGCCTCCACAATCAACGCCTGCCGGTCGCGCCGACCCACCAGCTCCGCCACCGCGCCTTCCAGAATGAGCCGGCCTTTGTCGAGGATCGCGATGCGGTCGCACACGTCCTCAATCTGCGCGAGCAGGTGCGAGGTGATGAGCACGGTGCGCCCCTCGGACTTAAGCCGTAAAATCATCGCTGAAATGTCCGCCGAGCCCGCCGGATCCACGCCCGCCGTCGGCTCGTCAAGGATGACGAGGCGGGGGTCGTGGACGAGTGCCTGCGCCAGGCCGATGCGTTGCAGCATACCCTTGGAATACGTTCCCACGCGCCGGCCCGCCGCGCCCGTCAGGCCGACCCACTCGATGACCTCCTTCACGCGGGCGTCGAGCTTGGCACGCGGCACGCCGCACACCCGCGCGTAAAACCGCACCAATTCTGCCCCGCTCAAGTAGCGGTAAAAATACGGCGCCTCCGGCAGGTAGCCCACGTTGCGCCGCGACTCGACGCGCGTGCTCGGCACGCCCACCACACGGCACTCGCCCGCCGTCGGGTCGAGCAGGCCGAGCACCAGCTTGATCGTGGTGCTCTTGCCCGAGCCGTTGGGCCCGAGCAGGCCGAACACCTGCCCCGCCGGCACGCTGAGCGTGAGGTTGTCCACCGCGCGCAGTTTCACCCCGCGCAAGCCAACGGGAAAATCCTTCGTCAGTCCGCGCAGCTCAATCGCGGCGGGTGTCGCGGCAGCCGGGGCTGCTGGCGAGGAGGGAGCGTTTTCAAGTGCCGCGCTCATTGGATGGAAAAACCCTGAAACTGTGGCGCGCGCCGGTCGGCCAGCCGCTCGGCTTTGCGAATGAAGCCGTGCATCCGCTCCTCGACCGCCGCGACGAATTTTTCCAGTTCGCCCGCCGTGCCTTCGGCCTCCAGCCGCACGCGCCCGTCAGGCAGGTTCGCCACGACCCCCGCCACCTCAAACTCCCGCGCCACCTGCGCCGTGGCATAGCGGAACCCGACGCCCTGCACGCGCCCGGAGAAAAAAATCGTGTGGTGGTGGACCTCGGCCATCGCTGGTCAAAGTGCGCGCTTTTTCCCGAGGTTCAACCAGCAAAAACGTCTCGGCCTAACTCACCGGCCGGCCGGTGCGCAAGCCGCACATCCCCGCTGCCGCACGCCGGTTCAACCCAGAATATCCTTGCCCGCCCAGTGTGGGCGACGAGTCCGACCGTGTTATCCGCGCGGCCCCGACGGACTCTCGACACGTCCATGAGTCCAATCAGGCCGGGTTCGGCGACCCCGCCCTACAGCCCTACAGCGCGAACTAAAGGGAGGCCGCCCGGCCGCTCAAAACGTGAGCGCCTCGCACTCGCCGGCGTAGGGCCAGTCTCCGGGCGTGGTGGCGAGCCCGGCGCGCACGGGGTTTTGCCAGACATATTGCCATTTCTCCGCGTAGCTGGCGGCGGAGCGCAGCAGATGGTCGAAAAATTCCGGCTGCCAGAGCGGCGGCGACACGCCGGCCTGAGCAGCGAGCTGACGGGCCGTCCAACGTTTCCAATCCCGGAGCCAGCCGCCGAGCGGTTTTGCCGCCGAATGCGGTGACGCGAAAAAATGCACATGGTCGGGCATGATCACATAGCGGCCGACCGTCCAGCCGCTCACGCGCGGCGATTCGCGCCACGCCCCGATGAGCGCCGCAGCCGCAACCGGCGACGCCAGCACGCGCTGCCGGCGATGCGTGCAGCAAGTGATAAAATAAACCGGATGCCGCGCCCAGACGCGCCTCAGCCGACGTAGATGGTCGCGCGCCGGCAGCTCCGCCTCAGTTGTAGGGCGGGGTCGCCGAACCCCGCCGGGTTGGGATCGAGCCACGCCATCGGCCCTGTCCGGCTGGCCTGACTGAGCTTGGCGCATTGCTCAAAATGGGAACGGCGGGGGCCAAATCGAAAACGGCGGGGTTCGGCGACCCCGCCCTACAACGCGCACCATTCAATGCACCAACACGCCGACGGTCATACCGGGCCAATCGTCGGTGCGGAAGGGCGTCAGCGGCAGGCGGGCGGCGTCATAGACGTTACACACGGGATTCTCGGCCCAGGCGTAGCGCACGGCCACGGGATCGGCCACCTTGTCGCTGGAGACGGTGATCGTGCCGTCGGCGTTGACCACGGCGTCGGCCCAGACGAATTTCTTGTCCGCGCCGGCGATGGCAAAGCCGCGGAGCGGGCTGCCGTCCAACGTTTGCAGGCGACCGTTGGGGCTGTCGAACGTCAGGGTGATTTTGCCACTGGCGGCCTTCATGGCGCGATAGGCCGGGCTTTGATACGGTCGCTGCATCCCGTAGTCGCGGGCGAGCGCGATATTGGCGAGCCGCAGGCCGATGTCCTTCTTGTTGCGCGGGTGCAGGTCGCCATTGCCGCCGAGGTCAATGGCGACGGCTTGGGCGGAATTTTTCACCTTGGCCAAGGTCATCGTCTGCGCCTCACGCAGCTCCGCCCACTTACTGTCGGTGGGGTTGGGGTTCTGAGCCAAAGCCGGGTTCTCGGTCGAGTTGCCGGGCAGATTCACCCAGTAGAACGGAAAATCGCCCTGGCCCCACTCCTTGCGCCAGCTCTCGATCAGCACCGGAAACAGCTCGCGATACTGGTGCCCGCGGGGCGCGTTGCCCTCACCCTGATACCAGAGCACGCCACGAATGCCGTAGCCAACGTGCGAGGCGACGATGCCGTTCCAGGCGTTGGCGGGGCGGTCGTCGCCTGTCACATCGGAGCGCAGCGTCCCGGGAACGGGCTGCCCCTGTGCCTCCAGCTCCTTCATTTGCTTTTCGAAGCCGTCATAACGGGCGACGATGGGTAACAGGTTCTCGTGGCCCTCGAAATACTTGCGGTCAATCCATGCCTCGCCGCGCGAGCCGGCCCAGGCGTTGCAAATGATGCCCACCGGCACGCCGACGGCCTCGTGGATTTGCTGTGCAAAAATGTAGCCCACCGCCGAAAACCGGCCGGCGGTCTGCGGTGTGCATACGGCCCAGCGTGCATTCGGCTGCGTCCAGACCGGCGTCTGCGATCCCCTTGTGGGAATCGTGAGCAGGCGGATTTGCGGGTGATCGGCCTTCTGCGCCTCGGCGGCGCCGCCATCCACTTGGCTCAGCCCGGAGGCCATGTTGGACTGGCCGGAAACGACCCACACCTCGCCGACCAGCACATCGGCAATGGTGATTTCGTTAGTCGGGCCTTTGGCTACGAGCGGCACGGGCGCGCTGCTCGCCTCCATCGGCTTGAGCATCACCTGCCACGCGCCGTCCGCGCCGGCGGTCGCCTCGTGCGACTGCGCGCCGATAGTGACGATGACTTTCTCGCCCGGTGCGGCCTTGCCCCAAACGCGGTTCGCCTGCCGCCGCTGCAGCACCATGTGGTCGGAGAAAACACTGGGCAATGAGACCTCGGCGACCGCCGCCGGTGTGAACCCGCCGAAGCCGAGCAACGCGACCGTGACGAGCAGACGTTTAGCAGGCGAGGGCAACAAGGCCGTCGCCACACCGCCGAGGGGAAGTTTCATGCGCAGGGAGATCATAGGGTTGTTGCCGGGCGTGCCGGTTTTGGGGTTCAGCGTGGGGGTGAAGGGAAAGTAGCAAGTGAGCAGAAGAACCTGCTGCAAACCAAGCCAAAATCGGGTCGCGGCTCGTATTGCCTTGTCATCGCGAGCGCTGCGCTGCCCATGCAATAAGCTCAGGGCCTCGAGCCTGTCGAGAGTCCGGGCGTGGCGATCCCACCGCCGGATGGATGCCATCCAACTGCGCGTTCAAGATGCGATTAACGGAAACCATGCACTTGTGCGGGTGGGAGAGTAGGTATCAGCACCTTTCCATATGACTGCTGTGTCCATCAGCGTCGCCCCGTTTTTTGCCTTGGTCTAGCGTCGGTTTTCCGCCATCAGTTGCGACCGCGCAGCACCCTCCCCATCCGTGCCTCACCCCCGCAACTCATTC
>CAIPZZ010000005.1 GCA_903869665.1 uncultured Opitutia bacterium
CATGTTTTCCTGCTTCAATTCAGTCCTGCTCCGGCTCTGCGCCGTGGCGGATCGGCGTTGAAAAAACTACAACGGGATGGGGATGCCGGTGCGGGTTTATTTCCAGTTGAATCAGCGCCAGCACCTTGGCATTTTCGCCGCCCCATGTTCCCCGCCCCCCGCGTTACTGTCGTCGCCGTGCTCGCACTCGGCGCAATCCTGCCCCCCGCCCGCGCGCAGTCCGCCGCTGCCCCCTTGGACAAGTTGGTGGTCGTCGCGCCCGGCCTCGCGGATTCACCCGTCGCTGTCACGCGTGTCACACTCGAGACCCTGCCCGCCGGGCAGACCCCGCTGGCCGCTCTCGCGGAGCAGACGGCCAACTTTTACGTCGCGGACAGCGGGGCGCGCTCCTTCGGCGACATCTTCTCGCTGCGCGGCCTGACGAACACGCCGTTCTTTGGCGACCCGTCGGTCAGCGTCTATCTCGACGACGTGCCGCTCGGTGGCGGCTTCACGTTTCCGAGCAGCCTCGCCGGCTTCGCGACGGGCGAGCTGCGCCGCGGCCCAGGCCAGAACACGCTCTTCGGTCGCGCCGGCCCGGCGGGCGTGCTCCGGCTCGCCACGCCCCCGCCCGCCGCCAGCGCGGGGGGCGAGCTGCGCGCGGGCTACGGCAATTTCAACACCTTAGATGTCTCCGCGCTCGCCACCTCCGCCGCGAACGCCAACGCCGACCTGCTCGTGGCCGCGGCGCACGACTCGCGCGACGGCTACATCACCAACACCACGCTCGGCTCGCGGGTGGACGACAAAGACAGCCAGTCCGGCCTCGCCCGCCTGCGCTGGCGCCCCGCCGCCGGCACCGAGCTGACGCTGCTCGTGACCGGCCAGCGCGCGCGCGACGGCGCGCAGCCGCTCGTGCCGCTCGGCGGCCCGCTCTTCTCCGTGGCCCGCAGCGCCGAGGGCCAGACCGATGTGGACGCCCTCAACGCCGGCCTCACGGCGGTCTTCGACACCGCCGCCGGCCGCCTCAGCGCGACCACCGCGCACACCTATTGGAACCTCGGCCCCTATCAAAACGTGCAGGAGCTGTTCCCCGGCTTCGAGCTGGCCAACGACCTCTCCCTCCGCCAGCGCGTCTGGAGCGAGGAGATCCGCCTAGCCAGCGACGCGCGGGCCGCGATTCCATGGTCGGCCGGCGTGTTCTTGGCCGACGGCCGCACCGCCGGCACCGTGACCCGCTCGGCCTTCGGCTTCCCCATCGAGGCGTCCAGCTCCCGCACGAAGATGCGCTCGCTGGCCGCCTTTGCGGAGGCGACCTTCAAGATCGGCGACGCGCTCACGCTCACGCCCGGCCTGCGGGTAGAGAGCAGCCGCAAGGACTTCGCCCGCACCGAGACAGTGCCGGCACCCGGCACGATCAACCAGCGCGAGAGCTCGGGCGCTTTCCTGCCCAAGCTCGCCGCCAGCTACACGCTCTCGCCGCAGACCACCCTGTTCGCCAGCGCCGGCACCGGCTACAAGCCCGGCGGCTTCTCGTCGTTCACGGGCAACCCCGCCTTCACCGCGTTCCGCCCGGAGCGCACGACCGCCTTCGAGGCCGGTCTCACCCGTGAGGGCGCCAACCGCGCCTACACGGCCACGCTCCGTGCGTTCTGGTATGAGATCCGGGGCTACCAGATCGAGCGCACGTTCACGGGCGGCGACTACTTCGTCCTCAACGCCCCCCGCGCCCGCTCGCGCGGCGCGGAGCTCGAGCTGGAATGGCGGCCCGCCGCCGGCCTCACCATCGGCACCACCGTCGGCCTCACCGATGTCGTCCTGACCCGCTTCACCGACCCCTTCGGCCCGGCGGTGATGGACGGCAACCGCGCGCCGTTCGTGCCCGACTACGACGCCAGCCTGAGCGTGGAATACCGCGACCCGAGCGGCTGGTTTGCCGGGGTGCAGGCGAGCGCGACCGGGCGCGTGTTTTATGACGAGGCCGAGACCGCCGCCACCGCGCAGGACGCGCACGGCCTGCTGGGCGCGCGTCTCGGCTGGGAGAACGCCCGCTGGCGCGTGAGCGTGCATGGCGAGAACCTGACCAACGAGGCGTATTACTCCTCCATCACCGCCGGCATCGGCCACGGCACCCCCGGCGCCCCGCGCACCTACGGCCTTGATGTCACCGTGAAATTTTGAGCGGGAAGCTTGAACCCGAACCAATTGTCATGCGGAACTCAGGAAATCAGGAGCTGGATTTTTGTCTCAACCTGATTTCTTGATTTCAAAATTCCAATTACTCCTCCGGGTTTCCCGATTCCCACTTTAAAATAATTTTGCTCTGACTTACCGACCTTCCAACTTTCGACCTTCAGACTTCCCTCCCTTTCTCCCATGTCCAACTCGCTCCCCGTCCAATTCGCCAACGTCACCGTCATGACCAAGGCCAACGTCTATTTCGACGGCAAGGTCGTCAGCCACACCGTCCTCCTCGCCAACGGCGAGAAAAAGACTCTCGGCCTCATCTGGCCGGGCAGCTACCATTTCGGCACCGGCGCGCCCGAGCGCATGGAGATCACCGCCGGCGCCTGCCGCGTGACGCTCGACGGCCAGTCGGCGACGAAGGACTACGCCGCCGGCACGGCCTTCGACGTGCCCGGTAACAGCGGATTCACCATTGAAGTGAAGAGCGGCCTCTGCGAATACATCTGCTCGTTCCTGCCGGCGTGAGACCGTGGCCCTGCGCGTGAGCGCGGGAACACCGTATAGCGAATGCGTGCTTCCCCCGAAGCGGGCTCCACCGGCATCGTGTCCCGGCTCGGTCGAGTCGCGACTTCTGCGCTCAATTCGCATCCTTGAGCATCAGTGAAATCCGTGGTTAAAAAACCGTTCTCGGTCTTTTTGGTTTTCTGCTTTTCTCAACTGGCTTCGTCTCGGGCCGTAAAATCTGGATTGCCGCGCGCCTGCGTTTCCCACAGCCTCGCGCGCATGAAACGCGCCGCCCTTCCCGCGCTGCTGCTCGCGCTGTTCCTTTCTCCGCTCTCCATTCTCCCGGCGGCGGAGCCCGCTCCGGTCGCGCCGCCGTCTGTTGCGGCTTCGGACGGCAAGACTGAGCTGCCCGCCAAGCCGGAAGCTGCGGAAGGCAAGCCGGAAGCCACGTCCTCTGCCTTGTTTCCGACCAAGCTCCCGATGCTTCCGGAGGCAGAAAAAGGATTTGGCCTAGCTCGCGTTTTCCCCCTGCTCAAAGATTCGGATCACTTGCTTCCGACCGATGTCGCTCTGGCACTTGAGCAACGTCTCGACGACTTCGATCGCACGGGCAGACACCGCGTCGTCGTCCAACTCGCGGCCCACGCTCCGCCTGACACCGACGGCCGCAAGATCAACGCCCACGTCGAAACCCTCGCTACCTCGCTCGGCCTCGCCAAGGACGGCGTGCTCGTCTTCTACTCCGCCGACCGCGACGAGTGGAAACTCTGGCTTGGCGACGCGCTCCTGCCCGCCGTGATGGGCCGCCCCGGCACCGCCGCCGACTTCACGCCCGATGGCGCGCTCCACGCCCGCAAAGACGCCCTCCTCGCCCCCGCCGCCAAAATCTCCGCCGATAAAACCCAGCCCGCCGACCGCCGTCTCGCCCTCGCTAGCGACGCGCTGCTCTCCACGCTCCTCCCGGCGCTTGAGAAAAAGTGATGGCGTGCTTAGCGCCGCTCACCGCCGCCAGTTGAACTGTGTCGCGCCGAGGCTGGAGTCGTCCTCGCCGCGACGGAAGACCAGCACCGCCAGCCATGTGAGCAGCGCAATCACCGCAGCCAGCACACCGAGCGAGAGCCACGGGCTGAAGAAAAATTTGTCCAGCAGCGCGCCGCGCATCAGGTCCACCGCGTAGGCCACGGGGTCGAGGTGAGCCGCGATTTGCATCCAGCGCGGCGCGCCGGAGAGCGGGTAGAGCGCGCCGGAGAGGAAGAACATCGGCAGCAGCACCGCGTTGCTCACGATGGGAAATACGGTCGTCGAGGTGAACCGCGCCGCCACCGCCACGCCCAGCGCGGAGAACGTCACCGATGCCAGCGCGATGCCCCCGAACAACGCGATCGTCTCCCCGAGGCCGAGCGGCAGGCCCGCGAGCGGCGCGAAGGGCAGCACGACCAGCCCTTGCAGCGCCGCCTGCAGCGCGCCGGAGGAGATCTTGCCAAGCGCGATGGCCGCGCGCGGCACGGGTGAAACGAGCACCGCCTTGAAAAACCCCACCTGCCGGTCGAACACGATGGTGATCGCACCGAATGTCGCCGTGAACAGCAGCGAGAGCGCGAGCACGCCGGGAAAAATAAACCGCTGGTAGTCCGCGCCGCCCATCTGCGAGCTCGCGCCGATGCCTTTGCCGAGCACGAACAGGTAGAGCAGCGGCTGCGCGAGGCCCGCGACGAGCCGCGCCTTCTCCAGCCAGAAGCGCTTCATGTCGAGGACGACGATGGCCCAGATCCCGCGCAGCATCATGGCCGGCCTCCTTTCCCGCGCCCGCCGCCCGGCGCGCCGCCTGCGCCGAGTGCGGCGGGAGCCTCGTCACCGGCGAGCTTGCGGCCGGTGAGTTTCAGAAACACGTCCTCCAAACTCGGCTCTTTGACCTCGGCGCGCAGCACCTTCACGGGTAGGTGGCGCAGCAGCTCGGGCAGCACGGCCGCCGGGTCGGCGTGCAGGAGCATAAGCTCCGCGCCGGCCTCGGCCTCAGGGGTAAAATTTTTCTCCACGAGCCACGCGCGGGCGCGGGTGTCGTCGTCGGTCTTGAGCCGGATGACGCCGCCGCCGAGCCGGGCCTTGAGCGCGCGGGGCGTGTCGAGCGCGACGATGCGGCCTTGGTCAATCAGTGCGATGCGGTCGGCGACCTCGGCCTCCTCCATGTAGTGCGTGGTGAAAAAAACCGTGCAGCCCGCCGCCGCCAGTCCGCGCACATGGCCCCAGAAACCGCGCCGCGCATCCACATCGAGTCCGAGCGTGGCCTCGTCGAGAAACAAAATTTTAGGGTCGGTCACGAGCGCGCGTGCCAGCTCGAGCTTGCGGCGCTGCCCGCCGGAGAGTGTTTTCGCCGGCCGGTCTGCCGCCTCGGCGAGGCCAAGCTGGCCTAGGATCTCGTCCGCCCGCCGCCGCGCCGCCGCCGTCGGCAAGCCGTAGAGCAGGCCCATCAGCAGCAGGTTGTCGCGACCGCTCAGGCGCTGCTCAATGGCCGGCTCCTGGAACACGATGCCCATCGCGCGGCGCACGGCGTCGCGCTCGGCGACCACATCGTGGCCGAGCACGCGGGCGCCGCCCTCGGTCGGCGCCCGCAGCGTGGCGAGGATGGAGAACAGCGTGGTCTTGCCCGCGCCGTTTGGCCCGAGCAACGCGAACATCTCGCCGGTGTTCACCGTGAGATCTATCCCGCGCAGCGCCTCGACCGCGCCATAGCGTTTCACGACGCCGCGCACCTCCACGGCGGGCGTGGCGGCAGACGCGGGCGTGGCGGAGGCGGAAGGCACGGGACGGATGGAGCACGGCGGCGGGTGGCAAGGCAATGGTCTTCGCAAGGGAAAACCGCTGGGCCACGCAATCTTGCTTGCCGCGCGGCCCGCCTCCGCCGCACTTAGTCGAGCGATGGCCAAGCGCAAATCTCCCTCCTCCTCCGAACCTGAGCTGCCGCTCGACGCCGCGCCAGCGGCGGCCGCCGCCGGAAACCCCGCGTTGCCGGCATCCGCTGACAAGTCTCCGGCAACGGCAGCGGCGGCTCCTGAAATCCAAAATCCGCAATCCAAAATCGAAAATGCGGCAGAGCCGCCCGCCCCCAAGCGCCCCAAGGGCCAGTCCGTGCAGGACGAGGCTGCCCCGCTCGCCCAGAGCTACCGCAACTGGTTCCTCGACTACGCCAGCTACGTCATCCTCGACCGCGCCGTCCCACATATTGATGACGGCTTGAAGCCCGTCCAGCGCCGCGTCCTCCACACCCTCTGGGACATGGACGACGGACGCTTCCACAAGGTCGCCAATGTCGTCGGCGCCACGATGAAGCTCCACCCGCACGGCGACGCCTCCATCGGCGCCGCGCTCGTGTCCATCGGCCAGCGCGCTTGGCTCATTGAGCCCCAGGGCAACTATGGCAACCTCCTCACCGGCGACGATGCCGCCGCCCCCCGTTACATCGAGGCCCGCCTCACCCCTTTCGCCAAGGACGTGCTCTTCAACCCGAAGACGACGAGGTGGCAGCTCAGCTATGACGGCCGCAACAAGGAGCCGATCACCCTCCCCGCCAAGTTCCCGATCGTCCTCCTCGAGGGCGCCGACGGCATCGCGGTCGGCCTCTCGACCAAGATCCTCCCGCACAACTTCAACGACCTCTGCCGCGCGGCGATCAACCACCTTCAGGGAAAAAACTTCCGCATCCTCCCCGACTTCCCCACCGGCGGCACCGCCGACTTCGCGGAATACAACGACGGCGAGCGCGGCGGAAAAGTAAAAGTCCGCGCCAAGATCGAGGAACGCTCCAAATACCTCCTCGCCATCACCGAGCTCCCCTACGGCGTCACGACGGAAAGCCTCATCGAGTCTATTCTCGCCGCCAACGCCAAGGGCAAGATCAAGGTCAAGCATGTGGACGACAACACCGCCGACAAGGTCGAGATCCTCATCCACCTCCCGCAGGGCTCCGAGCCGGACAAGGTCATCCAGCAGCTCTACGTCTTCACCAGCTGCCAGGTGCAGCTCAACCCCGCCGCCTGTGTCATCGTCCGCGACCCCAAGACCGGCGACGACAAGCCGCACTTCCTCGGCGTCCGCGACATCCTC
>CAIPZZ010000006.1 GCA_903869665.1 uncultured Opitutia bacterium
AGGCCGCCCATCGGGGGCGTGTTTTTCTTGTCGAAGCGCCCAGCCACGTCGCCCACACGGTCGTCGGTGTAGCTCTGGCCGAATTTGAGTGCGCGAAAATGGCGGATGAGACGCGGGCCGATCAGCAGCCCGACGGCGAATGCCAGCACCGTCGCGAGCATCGTGCGCACGGTCAGATAGCCCAGCAGGCGCAGCGGGGTCTCGTGTTTCGGGTCGAGCAACTGGGACAGGAAACTGAGCATGGAAATTTCAATGCGCGCAGAGCGCGGGTTCGGGAGCGGAGGCGAGGAGCGTCTCCAACCGGTGACGGCGGCTGCCTTTGAGGAAGACCGCGCCCTGCCAGGCGGCAAGCGCGTCGGCGATCGGCTCCAATGAATCCACGGCGCGGACGTGCGGCGCGAGACCGCCCTGGTCGGCCACACCGGCGCATACCTCGTCAGCGTGGCCGCCGATCGCGAACAGCCGGTCGCCTTCGCGGAGACGCAGCGCGCGACCGAGCTGGCGGTGGAGCGCGGCCGAGTCCGGGCCGAGCTCCTCCATGCCGCCCAGAACATAGAGGCGCGGCTCTTCGCTGGGCGCGATGGCGGCGAAAGTGGTGAGCGCGTCGGCCATCGAGGTCGGGTTGGCGTTGTAGCATTCGAGGTAAAATAATTTTCCTTCCACGAGCCGCCACTCGCCGCGCAGCGGAGCTGGCACCCAGCGGGCGAGCCGCGCGGCGAGCGCCTCGCGGGACACGCCGAGACGGAGGGCGGCGGCGAGCGCGAGCGCGGCGTTCTGCGCCATGCCGTCGGTCACGCGGCGGAGCCGGAACATCAGCGGCGGCGGCGGGCCGTAGGCAAGCAGGACGATGGTCTCCGTTGGCCGCTGGATGACGTTGTAATGCACCGTGTGGCCCGGGCTGGTCACGGGCCGCAGCAGCAGCGCCGGCTCCAGCACGATCTGATCAACCAGCAGGCCCTGAAACGCGGTGAAGCGGGCGCAGCCGTGCGGGAAAATGGCGGCGCCGCCGGGGCCCACGGCGGCGGGGAGGGCGGCCTTCTCGCGGGCGATGGCCTCGATAGAGCGGAACGCCGCGAGATGCGCGGGGGCAACCGTCGTGACCAACGCGAGGTCGGGCCGGATCATCGCAGCGAGCGGAGCCATCTCACCGGGCGCGCCGACGCCGGCCTCGACGACGGCGGCACGGTGTCGCACGGGGTCGAGACGGGTGAGCGTGAGCGGCACGCCGAGGTGGTTGTTGAGATTTCCTTCGGTGGCGAGCACGTCGCCCTCGGTGGCGGCGAGCAGGAGCGCGAGGAGATTTTTGGTCGAGGTCTTGCCGGCGCTGCCGGTCACCGCCACGACGGGGCCGGGAAACATTTTGCGGTGCTCGCGGGCGATTTTTTGGAACGCCGCCAGCGGGTCGGCGACGACAAGCTGCGGCAGCGCCACCGCCGGGTCGGCGCACGCGACAAGCGCCGCGCCCGCGCCGGCGGCCTGTGCGGCGGCGAGATAGTCGTGGCCGTCGCGTTTTTCCGTCTTTAGCGCGACGAACATCTCGCCGGGCCGCAGCGCGCGCGAGTCAATCGCGAAGCCCGGAAGCGGCGCGACCGGGAGCGCGGTCCAGCGCCCGCCGGTCCAGGAGGACAGTTGAATGGGCGGGAATTCAGGCATGGTGATCCTCCGGAACATTCATGGTGGTGACGCCCGCTGTTTCAGGCGGATGAGCTCGCGCAGCGTCTGGCGGTCGTCGAACGGCACGACGGTGTCGGCGAACTCTTGGTAGGTCTCGTGGCCCTTGCCGGCGACGAGGAGCGAGTCGCCGGGGCGGCAGGCGTCGAGCGCGAGGCTGAGGGCGTGGCGACGGTCGTCGGTCCAGGTGAATTTTTCGGGCGCGGTAACGCCGGCCCGCATGTCGGCAAAGATCTGCGCGAGCGGCTCGCCGCGCGGATTGTCGGCGGTGGCAAAGGCGAGGTCAGCGTGATCCTGCACGGCGCGGGCCATGAGCGGGCGCTTGGCGCGGTCGCGGTTGCCGCCGCAGCCGAAGACGGCGAGCACGCGGCCAGGCGCGGGCGTGATCGCGCGGAGCATGGCGAGCGCGTGGCGGAGCGCGTCGTCCGTGTGCGCATAGTCCACGAGGGCGTTGAACGGCTGGCCCAGCTCGATGCGCTCCATGCGCCCCGGGACACCCGGAAACGCGGTGAGGCGCGGGAGGAACGCCGCCGGGTCGCGGCCGAGGCCCCAAGCGGCGGCGGCGGCGGCGAGGACATTGCTGACGTTGTAGCGGCCCAGCAGCGGCGAGACGACCTCGCACGCGCCGCCAGGCCAGACGAGGCGGAAGGTCGCTCCCTTGAAGCCCAGCGAGATGTTTTCCGCGCGGACCTGCGCGCGCGGACTCTCCCCGAAGGTGACGCGCGCCAGATGCGCGGGCAGCAGCGCGGCGAGTCGCTCTCCGTGCGCGTCGTCGAGGTTGACGGCGGCGAGCTTGGGCGCGATGCCGGCCGCGCCGGTGAAGAGGCGCGTTTTGACCTCGAAGTATTTTTCCAGCGTGCCGTGGTAATCGAGGTGATCCTGCGTGAGGTTGGTGAAGACAGCGGCGGCGAAGCGGAGGCCGAGCACCCGTTGCTGATCAATCCCGTGTGAGCTGACCTCCATTACCGCCTGCCGGCAGCCAGCGTCGCGCATCTGCGCAAGCATTCCGTAGATGTCGGTCGCCTCGGGCGTGGTCTTGAACGACGGCACGACCCGCGCGCCGAGATCGTAGCTCACGGTGCCGAGCAGGCCGACGCGCGCGGCGTCGGTTTCGAGGAACAATTTCAGCAGGTGCGTGACGGTAGTTTTGCCGTTCGTGCCCGTGACGCCCACAACCTCGAGATCCTGATCCGGAAAACGGAAGAACCGCCGCGAGACGCGGGCCAACGTGGCGCGGGCGTCGGCGACCTGGACAAATGTCACGCGCGCGGGCGGGTGGACGGGCATCCGCTCGGCAACGACAGCGACGGCGCCTCGGCTGATGGCCTCGTCAATAAACATCGCGCCATCCGAGCGGCGGCCGGGCAGCGCAAAGAAGAGGTTGCCCGGCACGACCCGGCGGCTGTCGAGCGCAAGCGCGGTGACGGGCCGGTCGAGCGGGCCCTTCACGGCGAGGAGCGCGTCCTCGCTGAGTAGGTCGGTGAGTTGCGGTGCCATGGGAGAAGGGCGGGCGCGGCCGGAGGCGGCGAACCGGACGCTGGCCGGGAAATCGCGGATGAACGGGTGCCGGCTGGCGAGGCGGACAGCGGTGGTGGTCACGGGCGGCCTCCTTCCAGCGCGAGGAGCCCAGAGACGGCGGAGAGCGTGCCGGCGGGCTTGAGATCGAGATAGGGAATGAGTTGCTCGCCAAGGCGCTTGAAGCTCGGCGCGGCGACGAGGCGACCATAGGCCGTGCCGCCGCCGGGAGGATGACCATCGTCCACAATCACGGAAATCACAACCTCGGGCCGGTTGGCGGGAAAAAAGCCGACGAAGGAGGCGACATGATGCGTAGAGGAGTATTGGCCGTCCACGAGCTTCTGCGTGGTGCCGGTCTTGCCGGCGACGTTGTAACCCGGGATGGCGGCGTCGGGCGCGGTGCCCTCACTGGAGACGACGCCCATGAGCATCTGCGCCATGGTGCGCGCCGTCGCCTCGCTCACCGCCCGGCTGCGGACCACAGGGCCGAAGCGGTGGACGGCCGCGCCGGTGGCGTCACGCACCTCGCGCACCAGCTGCGGGCGCAGCAGCAGACCCCCGCTGGCGATGACGCCCATCGCCATGTGGATCTGGAGCGGCGTGGCGGCGACGGTGTGGCCCATCGGGATGCGCGTGATATCGCTGCCGCTCCATTTTTTCCAATTGGCCAGCAGGCCGGGCGACTCCGGATAGATGGCGGCAAAGCCGGTCGGCTCGCCGAAGCCGAAAGCGTGCGCGTAGCCCCAGAGCTTTTCCTCGCCGAGCAGCATGCCGAGCTGCGCCGCGCCGCGGTTCGAGGAATGCGAAATGATCTCGGCAACCGTGAGCGGATGGGTGAAATTATGGTCTTCCTTCGGCAGGGGCCGGACCACCCCCTTGTAGGTCACCTTATCGAGCGAGCAGTCAAACTCGCTGCGGGCGGTGACCAGGCCGTCGTTGACCGCGCCGGAGGAGGCGACAATCTTAAACGTGGAGCCGGGCTCGAGGTAGTCGGCGACCGCGGTGTTGCGAAGCGCGCGCTCGCCGGCCGGACCGGGATCGTTGTAATGGTTGAGGTCGAAGGTCGGCCAGTTCGCGAGCGCCAGGATGAAGCCCGTGCGCGCCTCGCTGACAATGATGGTGGCCTTGGCCGGCGAGAATTTCGCCGCGATCTGCGCAAGCTCCGCCTCGGCCATCTGCTGCACGGCCGAGTCAATCGAGAGCACCACCCCGAGCCCGTCGGTGGGCTCGACCTCGCGCGAGCGGAACTGCGCAAGCTCGCGCTGGCGGCCGTCCTTCTCCGTCTCGCGCCAGCCATCGGCCCCGTGCAGGTAGAAGTCGGCGAATTTCTCCACGCCGGTGACGGGCGTCTCCTCCTTGTTGATGAAGCCGACCACGTGCGCCGCAAGCTGGCCGTGCGGATAGGTGCGGACGGCGTAGCGCGTGCCGACCAGGCCGGCGGGCGGCGTGGGCACGGGGGAGCTTTTCTCGAGCTGCGGGTAAAGCTTGCCGTCAGTCAGGCGCGCGTAGACGGACTCCTCGACGCCCTCGTTTAGCTTCACCCAGCGGACTTTCGCACGGCCGTCCTCGGTGAGGCGGTGCGGGTCGTCGCTCGGGCGCGGGTCACGCGTGGCGGGGGCGAAAAATTTCTCCAGCTCCGCCGCAGACAGCCCGAGCAATTCGGCAAGCCGGGCGCGTTTCTCCAGCTCGACGGCGAGGAGCTGCGCGCGGCGGGCCGGCTTTTTCTCCGCCTTCAGCAGGTCGTCGAGCGCCCACGGGTCCACGGCGAGGGCGACCTTGGTGCGGCTGACCGCGAGCGTATCGCCCCGCGCGTCAAAAATATCTCCGCGACGCGATTTGGTGATGACGAGATCGCGGCGGGCCTGATTGAGCTCGGCCAGCCGGGCCGGGCGGTCGAGGACGTGAAGCTGCACGAGCCGTGCGCCGACGGCACCGAAGCCCGCCAGCACAAAGGCGGCGAGCACGGTGACACGGTGGTTGGAGGCGAAGCCGCTGGGCATGGTGGGCGGCGCGACGGGCGCGGAAATTTCAGCGGGCGCGGGTGTTGGCGGTGAGGCGCACGGCGGCGGGCGCGGGACGCGGGGCAAATTCAGGCAGCTGGCCCGTCACGCCCCGGGCGGCGAAGAGCCGCTCGTCGGCCGCGGTGACGCGCACGACCTGCGCGCTGGCGGGCGGCAACAGGCCAAGGTGCCACTCAGTATTGCGGCGCTCCAAAGTCGGGACGGACTGCTCGGCGGTCAGCACCGTGTTGAGCTCGTCAAGGTTGCGTTGGACCTGCACAAGCCTGTTCTCGAGTTCGTGCGTGCGCTTCGCGGTGACAGTGATCTGGTGTCGGGCCCAGACCACGCCAAGACCCGAGGCACCAGCAAACGCGATCGTGGTGAGCAACAACGGGTGGATGAAGGCGTGGCGACGGGTGATTTTCATGGCGAGGAGGACGGCGGGCGGTTGGCGTTGGCGGGGGGCTCAAAATTTGCGGATGGCGCGGAGCTTGGCGGAGCGGGCGCGGGTGTTGGTGGCGAGCTCGGCGTCGTCCGGCGTGACAGGGCGGCGCGTGAGTGGCTCGGCGAGTTTTTCCCTCATGTCCTGCGGACGGCTGTCGGTGGCGTCCTCGGGCTGGCCGCAGAGGCGGCGGAAAAAATGTTTCACCGGGCGGTCCTCCAGGGAGTGGAAGGAGATGACGGCGAGCACCCCGCCGGGGTTGAGGCGCGCGAACGCGGCCGGCAGCGCGCGCTCCAGCGCGCCCAGCTCGTCGTTGACGGCGATGCGAATGCCCTGAAAGGCGCGGGTGGCGGGATGGATCTTGGAGGCGTAACGGTCGCGAGCAGGAATGGCGTCGACCACGAGCGCGGCGAGCGACGAGGTGCGGGCGAGCGCGCCGGTGCCGCGCGCGGCGAGCAGCGCGCGCGTCACACGCCGCCAGTGCGGCTCCTCGCCGTAGTCGCGGATGGCGCGCGCGAGCATCTCCTCCGTCGCCGTCTCCAGCCAGAGCGCGGCCGACACTCCGGAACGCGGGTCCATCCTCATGTCGGCGGGCGCGTCATGGCGGAAAGAGAAACCGCGCGCCGCGTCATCGAGCTGAAACGAGGACAGGCCCAGGTCGAACAGGATGCCGTCAAGCCGCCCGAGCTCCATCGTGCCCAGCCGCCCGAAATCGGCGCTGACCAGCCGGAACCGCTCTCCAAACACCGTGCGCAGCGGCTCCGCCCGCACCGCCGCCGCCGGATCACGATCGAGTGCGACCACGCTCACGTCCGGCGCGGCGTCCAGCAGCGCGCGGGTGTGCCCGCCGCCGCCGAAGGTGGCATCGAGGTAGCGCCCGCCCGCCCGCGGCCCGAGGAGCCCCAGCGTCTCACCCAACAGCACAGGCTGGTGGCCGGGGGTCATGGGGGCGGCCTCATGCGGCGTGGCGCACATCATCGCTGGCCCTCCGGTTGGCGCCGTCGGCGCGGGCGCGGGCGTTTTCCAAGGCGAGCCGCCGCAGCACAAGGCTCGCGCGCACGCGGGGTGAGACGGCATGGAACGGCCTCGACCCGCCGCCTGACTGGGTGGCGGGCAGGCGGGTGAAGAGATCGAGGTGGAGCGGATGGGTCATGGGGGTCATGGGGGTCATGCTAGGTTGAGGTGAAAAATCAGAGTCCGATGCGGCGCATCATCTCGCCGAAGTTTTCGCCGGCCGTCTCGCGCTTGAACTGGGTCCAGCGTGCCGGGGTCATGATATTGAAGGTGTCGCCCATGCCGATGAGGCGGGCCGCGCCGCCCTCCTTGATGCCGGCGTGCTCCAGCAGCTCGGGGGTGACGCCGAAGCGGCCTTGCTTGTCGAACGTGAACGAAAGCGCTTCGGAAAAAATCCTCGCCTTCACCGCTTGCGCCTCGCTGTCGGAGATTTTTTTACCCGCGATGTCGGCCAGCAGCGCCGAGAGCCGCGCGGGCGGCAGCACCGCGATGTAACCGTCGGGATGCGGAATCGCCAAAAACGTGTCGTTCTCCGTGTGCGGCCAGCGCCAAAGCGACGGAATCGTGAGCCGATTCTTGTCGTCGAGCGTGCGGTCAAAACCGCCCGAGTAGACGTGTGTGCCATTGAGCGCCATGAGGGTTTCCGGGGGCCAGTTCCCCAAAACGTGGAATTTCTCCCCAATCTACCCCACCAACACAATAAAAATCGGTGTTTTTTTTGGGGAAAGTTGCTCACAAGTTTTTGCCCGACGGCGGGCCCTGAGATTGGGCGGAGAAACGCCTTCCCCAACAGTGCTAGGACGCACAACATCCCTCTCTCGTGACCTTGCCCACGCCCACCAACATCCAGCTCATCGGCACCGAGGTCGCCATCGCGTGGAGCGACGGCGTGGAGACATTTTTCCCGATGGAGCGACTGCGCGCCGCCTCGCCGAGCGCGGAAAACATCGGTGAGCGCGACATTCTCGGCCACCTGCATGGCGGCAACGGTCCGAAACATTTTCCCGGCGTCACCGTGCTCGGCTGGGAGCCGGTCGGGAACTATGCGCTGCGCTTCACCTTCAGCGACGGACACGGCAGCGGGCTCTACACCCACGATTATCTGCGGCGGCTCGCGGAAAGGCTGCGTGCGGCCGGCTGAGACGCCATCGGGCTTCGTCACCACGGCCGGGACGCGAGCCACCGGCCCGTCTGCCATCGGTTTTTGCCCACGGCGAAGTCGGTTTTTACTCTCGGCTGACCAAGCCGGCCCCCCCATGCCATCAGCCGGATCGACGGCAATTGGCGGCCGATGAGAGTAGGGCGCACAACCGGCACGGATGCACGCGACCTCGGGCACGTATAGTCACAAGCGAAAAACCGTCGCCAAAACCGCCGCCAACCGCACGCTGGGCTGAATGGATCCGGCACAACTCGACTGGGCGGCTCTCGACCGGCTACGGGCGGTTTTCCTGCGCGGCGAGCCGGTCGCGGAGCCCTATTGGCGCGGGGAGGGCGACCTCGCCGCTTACGACGCGACGTTTGGGGAACGGATCGGTTGGAAATGGGACGCCGCGCTAGGCGAGCTGCGGCGGCGCGGCTGGCGGCCATTCTCACGGCCGGCGTCTGCCGGCGGGTGCACCGTGCTCGACTGGGGCTGCGGCAGCGGCGTGGCCGGGCGGCGGGTGGTCGC
>CAIPZZ010000007.1 GCA_903869665.1 uncultured Opitutia bacterium
GCTGCCCGCCACGCCCGACCACGGCGCGAGCGTGTGGCACCAGTTCACGCTCCTCCACCCACTCCGCGACGCGCTTCGCGAGCACCTCGCCAAGCACGAGGTCGGCACCGACCTCATCTACCCCGTGCCGCTGCACCTCCAAAAATGTTTCGCCAGTCTCGGGCGCGGCCCCGGCTCGTTCCCGGTCGCCGAACAGGCCGCCGCCACCTGCGTGAGCCTGCCGATCTTCCCCGAGCTGACGGACGAGCAGGTCGGGCACGTCATCCAAACCATCAATGCCTTTAACCTCTAATGCTCACTAATCATCACTCATGGATTCAGAAATTAGTGCCCATTAGTGCGAATTAGTGGTTTCTCCCTCCGATGATTGACGGCATCCGAATCAAAGTCTGCGGCATCACCACGCTGGTGGACGCTGATTTCGCCGACGCGTGCGGGGCGGATTATCTCGGCTTCATTTTTTACGCCAAGTCGCCCCGCGCCATCACGCTGGAGCAGTTCCGCGCGATGCAGACCAAGCTGCCCGCGCGTAAAAAAGTCGCTGTGAACGTGTCGCCGACGGCAGACGAGCTGCGCGCCTTTGCCGACGCGGGCGTGGATTTTTTTCAGGTTCATTTTCCGCACGACACGCCGCTGAAAACAGTGGAGGCGTGGGCCAAGGCCGTCGGCCCCGGCAAACTCTGGCTCGCGCCGAAACTGCCGCCGAATGCCGACGTGGCGGAAGAACTCCTTCCGCTGGCGGGCACCTTCCTGCTTGATACTTTTCACAATGAAAAATTCGGCGGCACGGGCGAGACCGGCGACTGGGCGAAGTTCGCCCGGCACCAACAGGCCAATCCAAAACGCACCTGGATTCTCTCCGGCGGCCTCAGCCCCGATAACATCGGCGACGCACTCCGCGCCAGCGGCGCGAAGTTCGTGGACGTGAACAGTGGCGTCGAGTCCGCCCCCGGCGTGAAGGACCGCGAAAAGCTCAAGCGCTTCGTCGTGCGGCTGCACGAGAGCCGCTTGTAGGGCGGGGTCGCCGAACCCCGCCTCTGTTTTTCGTGCGGTGAGGTTAAGGCGGGGTTCGGCGACCCCGCCCTACACCAGCACAGTCTCCAGCGCCCCCTCGTGCTCCAGCAGCCAGCGCTTGTTGTCCATGCCGCCGGCGTAGCCGGTGAGAGTGCCGTCAGCACCGATCACACGGTGGCACGGCACGATGACGCAGATGGGATTGGTCGCGTTGGCGCGGCCCACGGCGCGCGGCGAGCTGCCGAGCGACTCGGCAAGGTCGCCGTAGCTGCGCGTTTCGCCGAAAGGAATTTCGCGCAATGCCGCCCACACACGTTTTTGGAAATCCGAGCCCTCGGGCGCGAGTGGTAGGTCAAATTCACGCCGTTCGCCCGCAAAATACTCCTCCAGTTGCGCGCGGGCCGTCGCGAGGCCCGCCTGAGCCTTCGCCCCGGCGCTCGCATCCGCCCCACTGCGCCCATCCGTGACCGATGCCAGCGCCTCGCGTCCGCCGAAAATGGCGGCGACGACTGCGCCGGCCGCGTTGACCGCGACCGTAAACTCGCCGGCAGGGGTCGAAAGCGTGGAGGAGTGGCAAATCATGCGCCGAGCGAAACCGGGGCTTGGCGCGGAGGCAAACCCGCGTTTCAATTTCCCCATGCCCTCACCGCTCTACGACCGCATCCGCGCCGACATCATCACCGCCATGAAGGCCCGCGACAGCGTCGCCACCACCACGCTTCGCACCGCCGACGCCGCCATCAAGCGCGCCGCGATGGACGCCAACAAGGAGATTGACGACGCCCTCGCCCTGGCCTCGCTGCGCAAGTCGGTGAAAAACCTCACCGATGCCAACGCCGAGTTCACCAAGGGTGGCCGGGCCGACCTCGTTGCCGCTAACGATGCGGAGATCGCCCTCCTTTCCAAATATCTGCCGGCGGGGCTCGACGTCGCGAAGCTCGAGGCGCTGATCGTGGAGGCCATCGCCACCACCGGCGCGCAGTCGAAGAAGGACATGGGCAAGGTCATCGCCGCGCTCAAGCAGCGCCCGGAGGCGGGGCTGATTGACTTCGGCGCGGCCAGCAAGCTCGTGCAGGCCAAGCTGCCCTGAAGGCGCAATGCTGGCTGGCGGCTCACTTCAGATACCGGCGGCGGCGGGCGCTGTTGCCGCGTGGTTGGGCGGGCGTGTTGTCGCGTGTCGCCGGATCACGCACGGTGCGGCCGCCGTGGCGCGGGCCGGTTGACTGGCTGGCGCAGCGTATTTGGTGCTGTTGCATCTTCTCAAACAGCCCGAGCATCTGCGCGGGATCCTCATACCGATCGAGGCCCGCCGCCGCCAAGGCGCCGAGCAGTTCATGCGCGGCCTCCAGCGTCGAGAGACAGCCGTCCTGCGGCTGGCGTTTGATGAGATAACGGCTGCGACCGCTCGCGGTGAACTTGACTCGCGGGAGCCGCTGGAGCGTGGGGCTCACCCGGAGCATCTTTCGGGCACAGCTCCACGTCGCATCGAGCAGGAACACGACGAGCTGGCGACCCTGCAACACGTCAGCGGTGAGCTCGCCGCGCGAGAGGTCGTGGGCGTTCGCACCCGGGTAAAGCAGAACGGGGAAATTTTCCGGCGTCGCAATGATTCGCTGCACCGCCTCGTGGTCGTCGAAGCCGATGCCGACTTGGATTTCGCTGTTGGCGAGGCACAGATGCGTGAGCCGGCCGGTCGCCTCCTTCTCTTGCTTGAACTCCTTCGGATGCATCAACAGCACGAAGCGGGTGCGCGTGGCCATGGGCCGGATCGAACCGCACCAGCAGAGCGGCTTCGGCCAGAAGCACCGGTAGCAAGTTTCTCGAGCCATGCGCGGTGGTGCGCCGTTGGCTCACATCCCCGGAAACCCGCCGCCGGGAAAGCCGCCCTTGCCTTTCATCGCCTCCATCTGGCGCATCATTTTTTTCATGCCGCCGCCCCGCATCATTTTCATCATCTGTTGCATTTGCTGGAACTGCTTCATGAGCTGATTGACTTCGGCGATCTTCGTGCCGGAGCCGTCGGCGATGCGCTTGCGGCGGCTGCCGTTGAGCAGCTCGGGTTTGCGGCGTTCCTGGGGCGTCATCGAGTAAATGATCGCCTCGGTGCGGGCCATTTGCGCTTCGGCCCCGGCGGGCACCTGCATGCCGCTCATGCCGGGCATCATGCCCATGATGCTCTGCATCGAGCCCATCTTTTTCACCTGCTGCATCTGCGCGAGGAAGTCCTCTAAGTTGAAGTCGGCCTTCCGCATTTTCTCCGCCATGCGCTCGGCCTCCTTCTGGTCAATATTCTCCTGCGCCTTCTCAACGAGCGAGACGACGTCGCCCATGCCGAGGATGCGCGAGGCGAGGCGGTCGGGGTGAAACGTGTCAAAGTCGCCCGTTTTCTCGCCGGTGCCGACGAACTTGATCGGCACGCCGGTGATGCTCTTGATCGAGAGCGCCGCGCCGCCGCGCGCGTCGCCGTCGAGCTTGGTGAGGATGAGGCCGGTGAGCGTGAGCGCGTCGTGGAAGGCCTTGGCGACATTCACGGCTTCCTGACCAAGGGCGCCGTCCGCGACGAGCAGGATCTCGTCGGGCTGGATGCGCGCGCGGAGCTGCTTCACTTCCTCAATCAGGTCGGCATCTATCTGGAGGCGGCCGGCGGTGTCGAAAAGGATCACGTCGGCCTTGGCGGTGTGGGCGGCGGCAAGGCCGGCGGCGCCGATGGCGGGCACGTCCTTCGAGACGCGGTCGGCGTAGAAGCCAAGCTCCTCCTGCTTCGCGAGGATTTCCAACTGGTCAATGGCGGCGGGGCGATAGACATCGCACGCGACGGCGAAGGGCGCGGTGTAGCCGCGTTTCTTCAGGAGCTTGCCGAGCTTGGCGGTCGAGGTGGTCTTGCCGGAGCCGTGGAGGCCGACCATGAGGATTTTCAGCGGGCGGGCGGACGAGAGCGCGGTCGTGCCCTCGCCGAGGAGGCGCACCAGCTCGTCGTGGATGATCTTGACGACCTGCTGGCCGGGGGCGACGCCTTTGAGCACGGCCTGGCCGACGCACTGCGCCTGCACGCGCTCGACGAACTCGCGGGCGACCTTGAAATGCACGTCGGCCGAGAGCAGGGCGGTGCGGACCTCGGCGAGCGCCTCGGCCATGTTGGCCTCGGAGAGCTGGCCGACGCCGCGGAGATTGCGCAACGCGGAGGAGAGTTTGTCGGTGAGGGACTCGAACATGGTTGGGAGGCGAAAGACAGAAGGCAGGAATAGAAACCGCGAATGAACGCGAAGCGACGCGAATTTAGCCGGAGGCGTTCAAGTTCATCGGCTCTTGGAATACCTGACGACATAAACATCCCCGCCGAACGGCTGAGAGGACAGCTCATCGATGATAAAGCTCTGGACGCGGTCAGGTGAACCGCCGCCGGAGCCGGCTCCGATGAGTGGGAATGCGACGGAACGAAATTGACGTGCGATCACGATGCGCATGGCGTTCTTAACTGACTGCCGCACGGATAATTCGGACGAACGCCAGAGCATGTTGATGCCTGCGACGTGAATGATCCCGCGAAACGGCAATCTTCCGGCGGAGGTGAGCACCGCCTCGCCGAGCCGAATGGGCCCATGTCGTGCCACTTCCCGAAATGGTTGTGTGCCGGCCCGGCGCTTGATTGCGCGCGAGACCCCCTGCGGGAGCAGCAGCCACCATGGGATGATGTTACGGTTCCAAGCGTTGACGATGACCTCGACGGGCTGATCAAGGAGGTCGCCTTCCGTCAGATTGAGGTTCATCGGAATTTCTCGCAAAATCGGAGCCGACGGCGCTCGCGCGGTCAGGGGATTTGCAGCTTGGCGCCGAGAGGGAGGAGGTCGGGGTTTTTGACGCGGTCGCGGTTGGCCTCGAGGATCTCGGGCCAGCGGGCGGCGGCACCGTAGTATTGGCGGGCGATTTTGCCGAGGGTGTCGCCGGCGACGACGGTGTGGATACGGGGCGCGAGCGCGTCGGCGGGGGGGATGTTGGGCGCGGCGGGCGCGGCGGCGGTGCCGGCCTGCGCCAGCCGGAGCTGGGCGCGAAGAGTGTCGAGTTCGCGCTCGCGCGCGGCGCTGAGGCCGGCGAACTGCTGCTGCTGCGCGGCGAGGTTCTCACGTGCGGCGTCAAGGGCAGCGCGGTTTTCGTCGTTGGCCCGCGCAGCGGCGGCAAGGCTGGCGCGCAGCGTCTCGGCCTCCTGGTTGGCGGTCACGAGGGCGGTGGTGGCGAGGCTGGCGCGCTCCGCCGTGCCGGCGGCGCGGGTGGCGGCGAGCTCGGCCTGCGCGCTGGCCAGCTGTCCGGCGAGGACGGCACGCTCGTCGTCGAGGCTGGCAAGGGCCTTTTGCAGGCGGTCAATCTCACCCTGCTGGAGCGAGTAGGCGCGGAGGGAGGCGGTGAGTTTTTCCTCGGCGTCGGCAAGCCGTTGGGTGAGCGCGGGAGATTCGGGAGGCGGGGCGGCGGCCTTTTCACGGGCCTGGACGAGCTGGGTCTCGCTGGCGGCCAAGCTGGCGGCGAGCTGGTCGAGCCGCACCTGCTGGGCGGCGGCGCGATCCTTAAACGCGTCGCGCTCGGCGGTGAGCGATTTCAGGGCAGAGTCGGCGGGTCGGGCGGCGAGCTCGCGTTGCGCGGCGAGGAGCCGAGCGCCGGCGTCGTCGAGCTGGCGTTGGAGCGTGGCGCGGGCTGTGCGCTCGGCGCTGAGTTGGGTGTCGAGGCGGTCGCGTTCGGCGCGAAGCGCCGTGGAGGCGGTGTTCGCATCCGGGGTGGCCGTGGTGGGTGCGAATGAAGGAAGGGTGGAGGCGAGCTGGCGGCCGAGGGTCGCGAGATCCTCCTCGCGGAGGTCGAGGCGCAGCTTGTGCTCAGCGAGGGCGGCGCGGAGGCGCTCGTTTTCCTGCTCGGTGGTGGCGACCTGGGTGCGGAGGCGGGCGGGATCAGTGGTCTCCACTCCGGGCTTGGTCGCGGCCGGGGCAGAGCCGGACGGGCTGGCGGGGTTTGCCCCGCTGCCGGCCGCAACGGGCTGGGCGGGGTCGGCGCGGCCGCGGGTGGCGAGCAGGCGTTGCGCGGCAGCGAGCTGCGCCGGGGTGAGGCCGGCGCGGACGGTTGCGAGGGTCCCGCCAGCGTTGTCGGCATCGGTGGAGAGCGTGAGCCAGACGTAGGCCTCGACGGGGTTGTAGGCGGGCTCGGAGGGGTCGGCGCAGACGAGGCCGAGATGATGCTGGGCCGCGCGGTCGCCGCGCTCGGCGGCGGCGCGGAGCGCGGCGAGCTCCGCCGGGCCGGTGGGCAGCACGGAGGCGGCGGGCAGCAGGGCCGTGGCGACCAGCAGCAGGAGGGCGGGCAGCAGGGCGCGCGTGGGCAGAGAAAGTCGGAGTGACATGGAGTCGGCGGTTTGGCGGGGAACCTTGCTAGGGTGGGGCGGGGCGGGGCGCAAGCGCGGGTTGCCGGCGTTGGTGCGGCACGCCCTGCCGGCGGGCGGCGCGTGCATAATATCCGCACGATGTTGCCCGGCCGTCGCCGCAGTTTTCCGTTCGCCGCGCACCCTCATCGGCCCTTAGACTGGCGTGATGAAGTTCGACGTGGTCATCGCCGGCGGCGGGTTTGCGGGGGCGTATTGCGCGCGGGCGCTGGGGCGCGCGCTCGGCCGGGAAGAGGGCCGGCGGCGGGTCGCGCTCGTGGCCGAGCGCAACATGCTCGTGTTCCAGCCCATGCTCGCCGAGGTCGCCGGTTCCGCGCTCCAGCCCACCGATGTCGTTCACCCGCTGCGCGAGTTTTGCCGCGATGTGACCGTGCTGCAGGGCGCGGTGCGCCGCGTGGACTGGGCCGCGCGCTCTCTCACCCTCGACGGCGGGCGTTTCACGCGCGACCACACCGTCGGCTTCGGCCACCTCGTGCTCGCGCTGGGCGGAGTGACCGACCTCTCCACTGTGCCCGGCCTCGCCGAATACGGCTGGCCGATGAAAAACGTGGCCGACGCCCTCCGCCTGCGCGCCACGCTCATCAACCGCCTGGAGGAGGCCAGCCTCGTCACCGACTCCGCGCTGCGCGCGCGGCTGCTCACGTTCGTCGTGGTGGGCGGCGGTTACACGGGCGTGGAGACGGCGGGGCAGGTCAATGTCTTGGTGCGCGAGGCCCGGAAGTTTTATCCCGCGCTCGGCGGCACGCCCGCGCGCGTCGTGCTCGTCCACTCGCGCGGGCAACTGCTCGCGGAGATCGGCCCGGAGCTGGGTGGTTACGCGCAGTCGGTCCTGGAGCGCAACGGCGTCGAGGTGCGGCTCAATATTCACGTGGGCGAGATCACCGCCACGCGCGTGCTGTTCGCCGAGGGCGGCGCGCTCGACGCCTGCACCGTCATCAGCACCGTCGGCCACGCGCCCAACCCTGTCGTGCTCGACCTCTGCCGCCAGCTCGGGCTCGACCCGGCAAAGGGCCGCGTGCCGGTGGAGCCGACGATGCGCGTGCGCGGGCAGACGGAGCTGTGGGCGGCGGGCGACTGCGCCGCCGTGCCGTGGCGCGACGGGGACGAAGACAAAATCTCCCCGCCCACCGCCCAGTTCGCCATGCGGCAGGGCGCGCAGCTCGGCCGCAATCTCGTCCGCGCGCTCGCCGGCGCGGAGCCGGCGCCCTTCCGACACCGCTACCTTGGCCAGCTCGCGACCATCGGCCGGCACGAGGCTGTGGCCGAGGTGATGGGGCTGCGCTTCCGGGGCTTCTTCGCCTGGTGGCTCTGGCGCACGCTCTACCTCGCCAAGCTCCCCGGCGCGCTCCGCAAGCTGCGCGTGGTCATGGACTGGACGCTGGAGCTGTTCTTCCCGCGCGACCTCGCCCTCATGTTCCCACCGGCCGAAGACATCCTGCGCGCTATTCACCTCGAGGCGGGCGAACCGCTGTTCCGGCGCGGCGACGCCTGCCGCGCGGTTTTCTACGTCCGCCGCGGGGCGTTCGCGCTCACCGTGCCCGGCGAGCCGCCGCGCACGCTCGCGGCGGGCGCGGTGATTGACCAGGATGAGCTCGACGCCGCCGGATTGTGGCGCTGCGACGCGGTGGCCACGCAGAGCTGCGATGTGACCGTCTTCCGCGGCCGCGCGCTGGAGCTGCTCCGCACCGAGCTGCGGCTCGTGCGGCGGTGAGCGGGAAAAACCATTGCCGCTTGCCGTCGCGCACGGGGTGGGCAACTTGGCCGCGTGCCTTGCGCCTCGCTCGAACTCCCCGGCCTCACCGCCCGTCTCGACAAGCTCGTCTATCACCACGGCGGGCCGAGCCTGCCGCCGGGGCAGCCGCACGCGTTTGTGTATTTCATCACCATCCGCAACGCCTCCGAGCGCACCGTCACGCTGCTCGCACGCAAGTGGGTCATCCGCCACGCCGACGGCACGAGTCTCGTGGTCGAGGGCGACAAAATCGTGGGCGAAACGCCGCGCCTCGCACCGGGCGAGCAGTTTTCCTACAACAGCTATCATGTGTCCGCTGGCGACGGCGTGGCGCAGGGCAGCTTCCACGGCGTGGACGAGCACGGCACGCGCGTGCATGTCGTGCTGCCGCCGTTCGGGCTGAGTGTGCCGGCGGGAGACTAACAGCATTCGGCACCGGATTTTTCCGCCTCACCGGCCCCCCCCAACATCTTCGCGAGGTGGGCCAGGGGAGATTTCCATACTCGCCAGCGAGGTGTTTCTGTGGCACTTTTGCGGGGACTGTGGTCTGAACTGTCTGACCCTCTTCCCTTTCATGTTTTCCCGCCTCATCGCCCGTCTGCCCTTCTTGCTGGCATTGCTGGCGTTTGCCGCCGGGGAAGGGCGCGGGGCGTCGTTTTTCCGGGACGAGGACGAGCATGTGAAAGCGTCGCTGGTGGCGGCGGAGGCGTCGGTGCAGCCGGGCCGGGCGTTCACCGTGGCGCTGAAGCTGGAGCACGCGGCGGGCTGGCACACCTACTGGAAATACCCCGGCACCGGCCTGCCGACTACACTCAAGTGGGACCTGCCGCCGGGCTGGACGGCGGGCGATATCCAGTGGCCGACGCCGGAAAACATCGTTGATGCCAAGGGCGCCATCACGGGCAACGGCTACACGGGCACCCTCTATCTGCCGGTCACACTGACGCCGCCGAAGGACTTGAAGGCGGGCGAGAGCGTCACGCTCCGCGCGAAGGCCGACTGGCTGATGTGCGAGAAGGAATGCGTGCCGGGCGGGGCGAACGTGTCGGTGACGCTGCCGGTGAAGACGGAAGAGCCGGTGCAGACCAAAGAAGGGGATGGGATCAATTATGTGAGAAGAAGATTACCCGGAGCCCACTTTCCTGATTATTTCCCGGAGGATAGCGTCCAACAGCTCGGGAAATGGGAAATGCAGGCGACCCGGTCCGGCAATACTGTCACGCTACGCATCGCCAACCCAAAATTCGTTTCACCCCCTCCAATCGAACCATGGTTTTTCGACGATAAAGATTTCATCGGCTATGACAAGCCGCAGATTTTTCGGGAGGAGAAAACAGGAGCTTATGCCTTTGAACTTACGCTTTCCACATCGGCTGATGCGGCCGCGAAACGCCTGACGGGTGTATTAGGAGCTAAAACAGATTGGTTTCCGCCTTGGTTTGGAGTTAACCAAAACGGCTTGGTGGTTGACGTGCCCATCACGGTGCTCGCCGCGCCTGCCGCGCCGTTGCCGGCGGGCGGGTTAATGAGCACGCTGGCGCTGGCGCTGCTCGGCGGGCTGATTCTCAATCTCATGCCGTGCGTGTTTCCGGTGCTGGGGATAAAAATCCTTGGCTTCGTCCACCAGTCGGGGGCCGACCGGCGCAAGGTCGTGCGACACGGGCTCGTGTTCACAACGGGGGTGCTGCTCTCGTTCTGGGCGCTGGCGGGCGCGCTGGCGGCGCTGCGCGCGGGCGGCGAGCAACTCGGCTGGGGGTTCCAGCTCCAGTCGCCGGCGTTCGTGTTTGCGCTCGCGGCGGTGATGCTGGTGTTCGCGCTGAACCTGAGCGGCGTGTTCGAGTTCGGCCTCGGCGCGACGGCGGTGGGCGGCAGCTTGCAGACGAAGCAGGGCTACGCGGGCTCATTTTTCACGGGGGTGCTGGCTACGGTCGTGGCGACGCCGTGCAGCGCGCCGTTCCTCGCTCCCGCGCTCGGCGCGGCGCTGGCGCTGCCGACGGGGCAGTCGTTTTTGGTCTTTACCGCCATCGGCGTGGGGCTGAGCGCGCCTTATCTGTTGCTCTCAATTTTTCCGGGCGCGGTGAAAAAGCTGCCCCGGTCGGGCGCGTGGATGGAGACGTTCAAGCAATTCATGGCGTTTCCGCTTTACGCGACGGTCGGCGCGCTGGTGTGGGTGCTGGTCGGGCAGGTGGACGCGGAGGCGCAGCTCAACGCCATCCTTGGACTCACGGTCGTTGCGTTGGCGACGTGGGCCTACGGCCGGCTGGCGCGGGCCCCTTCGACAGGCTCAGGGCAGGCGGGCTCACGGCGGGTGCGTTTTGGGATCGTGGCGGGCGCGGCGTTGCTGGCGGCGGGCGCGTGGGTCGGCTGGCCGCAGCGCGCGGCGATCGAGTGGGAGCCGTGGAGCGCGGAACGCGTGGCCGCGCTGCAAAAGGAAGGTCGGCCGGTCTATGTGGACTTTACCGCCCGCTGGTGCGCGACGTGCCAGACGAACAAAAAAATCGTCTTCCACGACGCGGAGGTGTTGCGCGCCGTGCGCGACAAGAAGGTCGCGCTCCTGCGCGCCGACTGGACGAATCGCGACGAGGCCATCACCGCCGAGCTGGCGCGCTGGGGTCGGGCTGCGGTGCCATTCAACCTCGTCTATCTACCCGGCATGGCGGAGCCGAAGGTGTTGCCGGAGGTGCTCACGCCGGGGATTGTGATCGAGGCGCTGGGGAAATGAGGGAGCAGATTTCAACCCCAAGGCGCAGAGGGGCAAAGACAACCACCAAGCAAGATCACTCTCTCCGGTTCGGCCGAGCCTCATTGCCAATCGGCATCTTTCCGTTGAACGGTTGAGCGATATTCCGCTTTGCCTCGGGCGGAAATAGCCGCAATTATTAACCCGATGTTCCCCGCCGTCCGCCCCGCTGCCCTACTTTCCCGTCTCGCGCTGCCCGTCGCGCTCCTTGCCGGTGTCCTAACCGCGCCGCCGTCCGCCGCCCTTGCGGCGGATGCGCCCCAGGTGATCCGCATCGGCACGCTGCCGGGGCTGCGGTTCGACACGGCGTCGTTCAGCGTGCGGCCGGGCGCAGAGGTCGAGATTATTTACACGAACAACGACGAGATGCTGCACAATTTTGTCATCGTGAAACCCGGCACGCGCGAGGCGGTGGTGCAGGCGGCGCTGGTCATGGGCGCGGGCGCGGCGGAGAAAAATTTTGTGCCCGACTCGTCCGACATCCTCTGGGCGGCGCGAGTCGTGCCGCAGGGGCAGTCGTTCAGCCTCAAGTTTACCGCGCCGACGGCGCTCGGCGACTACCCCTATGTCTGCACGTTTCCCGGCCACGGCGTCCTAATGTTCGGCGCGATGACCGTGACCAACGACCCGAAGCCGCCGGTGATGACACCCCTCACCGCGCCCAAGCCCGCCGGCGGCGGCGCGGCCGCGCCCACGGGCAGCCCCGCCGCTGCAGATCACACCGCGCACATGGGTGGGATGCCGGCGGAGCCGGGGGTGACCCAGCGCGCGTTCATGCCCAACGCGGGTCCGGCGTCCATCGGCGTGAAGCTGCCCGGCGGCGCCGCGTATTGCTGGGACACGGGCGCAGGCCGTTTTCGTTACGCCTGGACCGGCGGATTTATGACCACGCCCGCCGCAGCCGAGCGCGGACTTGCGCGCATCCAGGGCACGGTGTTTTATACGGAGCCGGCCTATCCGCTGCGCCTCGGCAACTCGCCGGGCGCGGAGCCAAAGCAGATCGCGTTCAAAGGCTACACGCTGGACGCGCAGCGCATCCCGGAATTCGAGACGGTGGTGGACGGCGTGACGGTGCGCGAGCGCGCCGAGGTGAAGGCCGGCAAGTTGGTGCGCCGTTTCCGCACCAGCGGCGAGGCGACAGTGTGGTTTGCCATCCCCAGCGGCGCAGGCCTGACCGCCAGCGGCGGCACGCGCGAGGGCGACTACTTCAAATTCACCGGTGCCGCCGCGAAAGAGTTCACGATCACGATGCCGCTGCCCGCCGCGCCCTGAGGCGCGTTCCACTTTGCCAGCCCCGATGAACTTTATCTCTCTCCGCCGTCCGTTGTTCGCGTTGACCGTGCTTGCCGTGCTGGCCCTGGCCGCCGTCCCTGTCCGCGCCGCAGCCAACAACCGCCAGCCGCTGGTCGTCAGCGACGTGCCGGCCAAGTTTGCGAAATATTACAGCATCGAGACCATCGAGCTGCCGCCCGACACCCTTTCGGTGGACGGCCTCGCGGTCATGCCCGACGGCCGTGTGGCCGTGGCGTTTTACCGGGGCTGGATCTGTTTCTACGATCCGAAGACGAAGAAATGGACCACGTTCGCTGAGGGCCTGCACACACCGCTCGGCATTCTGCCAGTCAGTAATCGGGAGTTGCTCGTCATGCAGCAACCCGAGCTCACGCGGCTGATTGACACCGACGGCGACGGCAAGGCAGACCGTTTCGAAACAGTCTCCGACCAGTTTGGCCTCTCGGGCAACTACCACCAGTTTGGCTTCGGCCCCGCGCGCGACCGGCAGGGTAATCTTTTCTTCGGCCTGGGTAACGGCTCCAACCTGGCGAGCCCGATGACCCTCACCACCGAGGTGCGTGGCTTTATGAATCCGTTTGGCGCGGTCAGCCGCATGACCTCCGACGTGGCTTATCGCGGTTGGATCATGCAGGTCACGCCCGAAGGAAGGACGATCCCCTATGCCAGCGGCCTGCGCGAGCCGAACGGCCTCGGCGTGGATCCGGCGGGCCGGCTTTTCTCCATTGATAACCAAGGCGACTGGGTCGGCGCCTGCGCGCTCTACCGGATCGAAAAGGACCACTTTTACGGCCATGTGCCTTCGCTCATCTGGCGCGAAGAGTTCCAAGGCGGCCAGAGCCCGATCCTGCGGCCGGTGGAGGAGCTCGACGCGCTGCGGACGCGGGCAGCGGTGGTGTTCCCCTACGGCGACATGTCGAACTCGCCGACGCAGCCGGTCTGGGACACGACCGGTGGCAAATTCGGACCGTTCACCGCGCAGATGTTTCTGGGCGAGATGAACCAGCGCTTCCTCATGCGCGTGATGCTCGAGGACGTGGATGGCGTGACGCAGGGCGCGGTCACCCCCTTTCTGGGCGACGCGGCCAACCCGAAGATGCGGCGCGGCAACAACCGTCTCGCCTTCGACGCCGAGGGCGGCTTGTGGGTCGGCCAGACCTACCACGAGGCGTGGGTGGGCGAGGACGGCCTACAGCGCATCACTTGGAAAGGCGTAGTGCCGCTGGAAATTTCCGCGATGAAGCTCACCGACGACGGCTTCGAGCTGATGTTCACCCGGCCCGTCAACGCCGACCTCGCCGGCAACCCCGCCAACTACGCGATGAAAACCTATTTTTACGATTACCACGAGGCCTACGGCTCCGCCAAATTCGACAACCACCCCGTCGGGGTGAAATCGGCCGTGGTCTCCGCTGACCGCAAAAAAGTCACGCTGCACCTCGAGGCGTTGGAAGCCTGGCGGCTCTACGACCTCACGCTGACCGGCCTGGTGAGCGACGACGGCCAGCACGAGTTGCTCAGTCCGTGGGTCGTTTACACCGTCAACCATCTCCTGCACAACACGCCGCCCCCGCGCGCGCCGTTGCCCAGCCAGCCCGCGCTCAACGACCGCAAAACCCCGAGATATCCGACGCCGGATCGCGGTCCGGCCGGCGTCAAGTCCGTCGGCGGTCCCCAAAACTTCAAACCGGCACCGCAAAACTGAACGCCTGTTCGCGGCCAGCATCCGTCCGACCGCCTGCCCCATGAAAACCAACCCCCGTCGCCGCGCCGCCGTCCTTGCCCTCGTGTTGCTTGCGTTTGCCGCCGGCCCGGCGCATGCCGCGCGTGGCACGCCCAATCGTGTGCCTCTCGCTGCCAGCGACACGCCCGCCAAATTTTCCCCATACTACAATGTCGAGACCATCCCGCTGCCGCCCGACAGCCTCTCGGTGGACGGCCTCGCGGTCATGCCCGACGGCCGGATCGCCGTGGCATTTTACCGGGGCTGGATCTGTTTCTACGATCCGAAGACGAAGCAGTGGAGCACCTTCGCCGAGGGCCTGCACACCCCGCTCGGCATCCTGCCGGTGAGCAACCGGGAGCTGCTCGTGATGCAGATGCCCGAGCTCACCCGGCTCGTGGACACCGACGGCGATGGCAAAGCCGACCGCTTTGAGACGGTCTCCGACCAGTTCGGCCTCTCGACCAACTACTCCGAGTTCGCCTTCGGCCCCGTGAAGGATGCGCAGGGCAACCTGTTCTACAGTCTCGGCACCGGCTCCAACCAGGCGCGGCCCATGACACTCACGACCGAAGTGCGCGGCTTCTTCAACCCGCTAGGCTCCGTCAGCCGCATGACTTCCAACGTGCCTTACCGCGGCTGGATCATGCAGGTCACGCCCAGCGGGAAGACCATCCCCTACGCCTCTGGCTTCCGCGAGGCCAACGGCCTCGGCATGGACCCGCAGGGACGACTCTTCGCGATCGACAACCAGGGCGATTGGGTTGGCGCGAGCGCGCTCTACCGGGTCAAGGCGGGCGGCTTCCATGGTCACGCGCCCGACCTGCTCTGGCGCGAGGACTTTCAGGGCGGCCGCGACCCCATCAACACGCCCGTCGAGGAGCTCGACGCGCTCCGCACGCGGGCGGCGGTGGTGTTTCCCTACGGGGACATGTCGAACTCGCCGACGCAGCCGGTGTGGGACACGACCGGAGGGAAGTTCGGGCCGTTCGCCGGGCAGACCTTCCTCGGCGAGATGAACCAGCGCTATCTCATGCGCGTGATGCTCGAGGACGTGGACGGAGTGACGCAGGGCGCGGTGTCGCCCTTCCTCAACGACGCGGTCAATCCCAAGATGAAGCGCGGCAACAACCGCTTATCCTTCGATGCCGAGGGCGGCCTGTGGGTCGGCCAGACCTACCACGAGGCGTGGACCGGCGAGGACGGCCTCCAGCGTATCACTTGGAAAGGCGTCGTGCCGCTGGAGGTGTCGGCCATGAAACTCACCGACGACGGCTTCGAGCTGACGTTCACCCGCCCGGTCAACCCCGTCGTCGCCGGCAATCCCGCCAGCTACGCAATGAAGACCTATTTCTACAACTACCACGAAGCCTACGGCTCCGCCAAATTCGACAACCACCCGGTCGGAGTGAAAGCCGCGGCCATCTCCGCCGACCACCGGAAGGTCACGCTTCACCTTGAGCAACTGGAGGCCTGGCGGCTCTACGATCTTACCTTGAACGGGCTGGTGAGCGACGACGGCCAGCACGAGCTGCTCAGCCCGTGGGTCGTCTATACGGTCAACCACCTGCTCCACAACACCCCGCCCCCGCGCGCGCCGCTCCCCAACGACCTCCCGGCTAACGACCGCAAGAGCCCGACTTACCCAACGTCCGACCGCAGCCCTGGCGGCATCAAGCCCGTCGGCGGTCCGCAGAATTTCAAGCCCCTGCCGGGGAACTGAGACAAATACGACGCTTGAAATTAACAATAATCGGCCTGACCCCGTCTGCCTTTACTCATTTTAAGCTCGCATGAAAGACCGTTGCTGGCCCCGTCTGGCTTTTCCCCCGAGCGGTTCGCCTATGTCGGCGCGCTCCACGGCACGGCCGGAGTCGGCGCTGCCCGACGCGCGCTCGCGAATTCCGCCAAGACCAACCAAGCGCGAGCCTGTGTGAAAACTTTTCACCTAAACGCGTAACGCACATTTAAGATTTTCAGTGAACCGAAGCCCATGAATATACGCTCACATACGGCTTGTTTTACAAATTTTCCGGGCGGCGGAGTTTTCACCCCGTCTGGCACAAAACTAACAAAAAACAGTTTGACCCCGTCTGGCTTCCCGCTTCCCGGATAATAATCGCGCTGAGTGATCATCAATGAATTACGAAGTATTTTTTATCTTGAGGTGCTGACTATCATCATACCTAATAATCTCTTTAATTACCCTCAATACCTCAAAATAATAAAAACATAAAACCTGTCTCCATCTCCAATCCCATCAAGCAGTTTTCCGTTCGGAAGTCGGTCGCAGTCGCTAGTCTAGTTGCATCCTTAATTATAATTGCTGCCGTGATAGCAGCGGACTATCATTTTCCTGACGACACATATGGAGGCGAGAATGTCGGGCTGGCTATCGTGTATAACGATACAGAGGTGCCAATCGAAGCAGTCGTGAGCTGGTCTGTATCGGGAGTCATTTACACCCCAAATTTTACGGCGTATACAAAAGCTGTCTCTAATTCCACGCCCGTTTCGACGCCGTCCTCGCCCATTCTCTCCCCAGCATATACCAGCATAACAGAAATATCGGTAACTACTGCTACGCATTCTTATGGTTATACTGGTAGCAACGCGGGTATGCTTGCGAGTGGTGATTACCTGTATATTGCCTTGCAAAAAACCGGTATGCAAGGCCAACTGTATTCTCCAGACCCAATAGGAACTTGGTCATCAACTTTGTATGTTCTCGACATCCAGCCAACATCTTACTATGGTGAATGAATCAGGCTGAAATAAACACAATCATGCAGACTCCATCGGGTGTTTACGGCTACGGTTTTTGTCACTCATTTCAACATCATGAAAAGGTCGATTATAATTTTTTCAATTATTGTTGCGGGTAGCATATTTTATACGCGTGCCTTGCATCTATTTACTCGACCCCAAAAGCAAAATGGGGTGAACGATGGCGCATCTTATCGCTCAAACACCGAGAACCATCAAAAGACGAATGGTTCATCAGAACCATCATCAAATAATCCTGTTGATCAAGAAGCGGAGCAACTTGCCAACAAAATACTCAGAATAGCTCAATCTTTGGAAAAGACTTTTGACATCCGATACGGAAAATTCCTAGGGAAGTTTTTATTGTCGCCAGATGAATACGATAAGGCAAAACAATTAATAATTAATCGGGAGTTATCAGCCACTGCCGCGTTTCCAGACAGAGATTATAAGACCGCTACCCTTAGAATACCAGATCCAAGAACGCCCGAATCATATTTCACCATGACGTTTGCTACTATTCTTCCAGATGACTGGAAGGAGCGTCTGGCAAATGCGAGGGCACCATCGGATGAAGGCATGAAGCAGTTACTAGGCGAGGAACGGTATGCCGACTATACGTTTTACATGGACTCGAAAAAATATCAGAGCGGCATCATTGATCCGCTCCAGTCCGCCCTGAACGTCTCATCTGCGGGTATGCTTGATGAATCGCAACTGCGCCTGCTCGTTGCCGACATTACCGAGGCCAATTCCAACCATATGGATTCATGGCACGATTTTTTCCCAGGTCTGGTATTAGATCACGCGACACAATACATGACAAACGCTCAGGTGAAGGAATTGGAGAATTTTGCCAAAACGCATGCCGTGCGAGCACAGTCGGTCCAATCGGTTTTGGATCGGTATTTGGCCGATCAACAAGCCAAAGCACTGTTACCCTGAAAAATTGATTTTAAAGGGAAAGCCGGACGGGGTCAGGACGATTTTTGTTAGTTTCTTGGCACATTGGACATCAGTTTCCGATCCGGTTGCCGTTCGCGTCGTAGCCGGTGTTGGTCGGAGACGCCAGTAGGGGTGAGGTTGTAATGTTTGGCGTCCAAAGCCTCACGCCTTCAGCGGAAAATACAGCGTCATGCTCGTGCCTTCGCCGAGGCGGGTTTTCACGTGGATGAGGCCGTGGTGGGTGCGGACGAGACGGGCGACGATGGCCAAGCCGAGGCCGGTGCCGGTCTGCGCCTTGGTCGTGAAGTAGGCGTCGAAGATGCGCGGGAGGGTCTCCGCGCCGATGCCGGAGCCCTGGTCGAGCACGGTGAGCGCGAGTAGGGGGGCTGTGTTGGCAAAATTTTCCAGGCCGAGCACCAGCTCGGTGGCGGGTGGTGCAGCGGCGGGCGGCACGAGCGGCGAGGCGAGGCGCTCGGCGATGAGCCACACGGTTTGCTCGCGCGGGGAGCTCTGGAAAGCGTTGACCACGAGGTTGAGCAAAATCTGGACGAGGTCCGTCGCGTCCACCTGCGCCTCGCCGTCGTGCTCGAGGTGCCGGACGGCGACGCGGCCGCGCTTCACGGCGGGGTGGGACTTGAGGAGGGTCTGGACGTCGGTGAGGATCTGGTTGACGGGGAGGCTCTCGCCGGCGCTTTGGCGGCGGTGGATGAAACGGAGGTAGCGGGAGGCGATGGCGGTGCAGGTGTTGACCTGCTTGGCGATGGTGCCGACGTTGTCGCGCACCTCGTCGAGGTCGGAGCCGTGGAGGGCGGTGGACTGCTGGAGGCGGAGATCGAGCAGCTCGACGTAGCCGCTGATGACGGTGAGGGGGTTGTTAATGTCGTGGAGGACGCCCGCGTAGATCTCGGTGGTGGTGCGGGCCATCTCCTCGCGGAGGGCGGAGTCGCCGAGGCGGCCGTTGAGTTCGCGCAGGCGGGCGCCGGCGGCGGCGAGGGTGGCGGAGATCTTGTGCAGGTGGAGGGCGCGGGCGACGGCCTCGCGGATGGCGGGGAGATCGAAGGGCTTGCTCAGGTAGTCGCACGCGCCGAGACGGAGCGCCTGCCGGGCGGTCTCGAGTGTCTCGTAGGCGGTGAGCATCAGCACCTCAATCTTGGGGTCCACGGCCTTGAGGCCGCGCAACACCTCGATGCCAGAGGCGCCCGCCATGCGGATGTCGAGGATGTAGCCGGCGCTGACGCGCAAGCCGCTGGGGAGCGTGTGGGTGACGCCGAAGTCCCAGAAGAAGCTGGAGCGCCAGTTGAGCACGAGCGGGGTGGCCGGGCCGAATGGGACAGGGGCGGTGGGA
>CAIPZZ010000008.1 GCA_903869665.1 uncultured Opitutia bacterium
CGCCGCGCGGTAGCCGGGCAGAAACACGCTCACCTCGTGCCCGGCGTCGGCGAGCGCGCCGGTCAGCGCGCCCACGGCGTCCGCCAGCCCGCCCGTTTTGATGTAGGGAAAAACTTCGCTGGCGGCATGGACGATTTTCATCGCGAAGAGTGAAACGGGTCGGTTTCATTTTGCCAGCCGCAAAAACCGGCCCCGCGCGCCGCGCGAACCCTGGTTTGGCCGGCATCTAATTGATGAAATTCCGCGACCGACTCCTCGCCCATCTGCGCCAGCCGAATTACCGTCCCGCCAACGACACCGCGCTCGCGCGCGCGCTCGGTCTGAACAAAAAAGAGCGCGCCCAGTTCGCCCATGAGCTGCGCAGTCTGCTGTCGCGCGGCGAGCTGGCACTCGTCCACGGCGACCGCGTCGCGCTGGCCGGAGATGCTCCGGCGTCGCGAGGCCGCGCTCCGACTCGCGAGACCAGGCACCAGGCCGCGCCGGCGCGGGTGGAGCGGCGGCCCATCTTTCAAGTCGGCCGCAGTCCGGTGGCGGCGGCGGATGACGGAAACCGGCCGGCTTTTTCCGGCAAAGAAACCCCTGCGCGCTCCGCTTCCCGGTCCGGCCGCAATCCGGCGGCCCGGCCCACTCCGCCCGGCCGGCGCGCCCCGGCGGATGACCGCCGCGAACTGCTCACCGGAAAAATCCAGTTTCGTGCCGGCGGCTGGGGCTTCGTCGTCGCCGACTCCGCGCCCGGCCAGCCGCGCGCCGACGCGATCCAGATCCCGCCCGAGGACACCGGCCTTGCCCTGCCCGGCGACCGCGTGGAGATTCGCGTCAACCCCGGCCTCACGCGCCGCCGCGACAAACGCGGCGACGAACAAACCGGTGCCGTCGTCGCCGTCGTCGAGCGCGGGCGCGCGGAGGTCGTCGGCACGCTGCACCACGACCGCGCGGGTTGGCGCGTCGTGGCGGACGATCCGCGTTTCATTCACGAGGTCACCGTCGGCGACCCCGCCGGGTGCGGAATTAAACCGCCGCCGATCGCAGGCGACAAGGTCGTCGTCCGCCTCGGCGAGTGGACGAACCGCCGCGATCCACTCACCGGCGAGCTGACCGAGCGCCTCGGCAAAAGCTGGGAGCCGCGCGCCGAGCTGCTCGGCGTCTATCGGAAATTT
Organism: uncultured Opitutia bacterium; assembly: GCA_903869665.1. Taxonomy (GTDB): domain Bacteria; phylum Verrucomicrobiota; class Verrucomicrobiia; order Opitutales; family Opitutaceae; genus CAIYUN01. The sequence continues at coordinate 1,158 of CAIPZZ010000008.1, forward strand.
TCTCTCGATCCGCGTTTTCCCGCCGAGGTCGAGCGCGAGGTTGCCGGCATCCCCGACCACGTCCGTCCGAGCGAGGCGGCGGGCCGGCTCGACTACCGCGCGCTGCCGGTGTTCACGATTGATCCCGACGATGCGAAGGACTTCGACGACGCGCTCTCGCTGGAGACGCTCGACCACGGCGACATGCGCGTGGGGGTTCACATCGCCGATGTGTCAGCCTACGTTAAGCCCGGCACCGCGCTCGACCGCGAAGCGCAGCGGCGCGGCAACTCCACCTACCTTGTCGGCACCGTCGTGCCGATGTTGCCCGAAAAACTTTCTAACGGCCTCTGCTCACTCGTCGAGGCGCAGGACCGGCTGACGAAGGCCGCGTTTCTCACCTTCGACAGAACCGGCCGCCTCAAGGACACGACCTTCGCCAACACGATCATCCGCTCGCGCAAACGTCTCACTTACAAGCAGGCCTACGCGCTGCTCACCGAGGACGACCTCGGAAAAATCCGCGCGCTCCCCTTGCCCGCGAAACACCAGACCGGCTCGACCGGCCGCGCACTCAGCGCGTTGACCGATGTAGAGCTCACGGATTTGCAAGGCTGGATTCGCCAGCTCTGGGCCATCGCCAGCCGGCTCCGCCGCGACCGCATGGCGCACGGCAGCCTCGACCTCGACATGCCGGAGACGAAAATCTTCGTGGACGCCGAGGGTTACGCCGAGCGGCTCGAAAAAATCACCAACGACGAGAGCCATCAGCTCATCGAGGAGTTCATGCTCGCCGCCAACGAGGCCGTTGCGCGCCTCACCCGCACCGAGCGCCTGCCCTCGCTTTACCGGGTCCACGACTCGCCCGACGAGGAGAAGCTCTCCGAGCTGCGCGAGCTGCTCGGCACCTTTGGCATCCAGACCGGCAGCCTCACCCAGCGCGCCGAGTTGGTGAAGCTCCTCGCCACGCTGAAGGAGCACCTCCAAGGCCACACGCTCCGCACGCAGCTCCTCCGTAGTCTGAAAAAAGCCGGCTACCGCGGCACGTCCGACGGCCACTTCGGCCTGCACAAGCGTGACTACACGCACTTCACCTCGCCCATCCGCCGCTACTCCGATCTCGTCGTCCACCGCGTGCTCGGCCACTATCTCGCCAAACAGGAGGGCCGCGCCGACGGCCATGGCGGCTACAACGTCGCCGCGGTCGGTTCCCTCGGCGAGCACCTGAGCCAGACCGAGATCAACAGCACCGACGCCGAGCGCGAGTCGCAGAAAATCAAGCTGCTGGAGTTCTTCGAGCGCGAGTTGGAGAAAAAGAAGAAAACACGCTTCGCCGCCGTCATCACTGACGTGCGCCCGCACGGCTTTTTTGTCGAGCTGATCGAGTCCATGGCGTTCGGCTTTGTGCCCGCCTCATCGCTCGGCGAGCCCACGCTGCACAGCGAGTCCGGCCACGGCTCACTCATCGGACGCAAGACGAAGCGCCGCTTCGCCCTCAACGAAAAATTGGACGTCGAGGTCTATAAGGTGGACCGCGTGAAACGGCTGATTGATTTCCGGCCGGCGTAATTTTTTAACCGCGAATGGACGCGAAGGAACGCGAATAAGAATGCAAAACCGGACTGCGGCTTGTCATTCGCGTGTATTCGCGTCCATTCGCGGTTAATTTCTTCCCATATGAAACACTACGACTTCGCCCAAAAATTTCTCGCCCTGCACGACCGTGCCGCCGCCCTCTACACGCAGGGTCGGCGCGGCGCGGGCACGTTTTTCTCCGCCGACGAGACCGCGTGGCTCGCCGCCAACGGCTTAACCGCCCAAAATCTCTACGACTACGCCGAGGATTATTGCGGCTCCGGCGAGCCCGGCCCCGGCCTCGCGCTCGCCATCGAGCTGGTGCGCCGCGACTATTTTCTCAACGTCCAGCGCGGCGTGCCCTCGCGCGCCGTGCTCGACGAGGCCGCGCTGCCGCCCAAGTCCGCCGCCGTTCAGGACATCGCGTGGCTGCCGCGCCTGCTGCCCAAGGCCCGCGCCAAGCTGCGCGGCGAGCTGCCGCCCTCGCTCATGTTCTGCTGCGGCGGCGACCGCGCGTTTTTCCAGCAGCACGACATCCTGCCCGCCGAGTTCCTTGCCCTCGTCTGGCGCCACGGCGACGACGACTCGCCCGTCGTCGAGTGGGTCGTCCGCCGTTCGGCGGGGAAGTGATGGCAACGCCTGTCCTTCGCTGGGCTTTTTGTTAAAACCTGAAACGCTTTCCCGGCATCAGCGTCTATCAACGCATGAACCAGCCGATGCCGGCCCCAAATTCCGCCCGCCCGCTGCGCCAAGGCCTTCTTCCACGCCGCACACGAATCATCGCCTGCTTGCTTTTGGCTGTTATGGCTGGCTGTCTCCCGCGCCATGCGCCGAAGGCTTACTACGCACCTACCGATCCGGCGTTACCCGCAAAGCTTGGCATCGGGCCGGGGGTATGGCCTGAGCTTCAGGGGGCGGCGCGCATGATGAAGGGCTACGTCATCAAGGATGTCGGTGCCGTTTCTGAAGATGAGATTTGGATCAGATACAAACTGCCCAGCGACTTGTCGGGCACAAAAGGCGGGCCGATTTATTATTACAGCAGAACGAGCGGAAAAGATGGGCGCTCGGGTTGGTCGTGGTCGGAAGACGATATCGGACATTGGTGAAGCATTTTTCTGGGAACTCGTCAGTGCATCGTGGAGACGATAAACTCGGCGGTTTGGCTGGCCTTCATCCGCACCCATCCGTGTAATCTGCGGGAACTCTCTCGCATGAAAGTCCCCTTCCTAGACCTCTCGCTCCAGCACCGAGCGCTCCGCGCCGATGCGCTCGCCGCGCTGGCGGCGACCTACGACGCCACGCGCTTCTGTCTCGGGCAGGACGTGGAGGACTTCGAGAAAAACTTTGCCGCCACGCTCGGCCACCCGCGGGCGCTCGGGCTCAACAGCGGCACCTCGCCGCTGCACCTAGCATCGCTGCTCGGCAACATCGGACCGGGCGACGAGGTGGTCGTGCCGGCGTTCACCTTCATCTCGTCGGCATGGGGCGTGTGCCACGCGGGCGCGACGCCGCGCTTCGCCGACATCGAGCTGGGCACCTTTAACCTCGACCCCGCCGCGCTGGAGGCCGCCATCACGCCGCGCACCAAGGGCGTCGTCGTCGTCCACCTGTTCGGCCAGCCGGCGCGGATGGATGAGATCATGGCCATCGCCAAGAAGCACGGGCTGTTCGTCGTGGAAGACTGCGCGCAGGCCGTTGGCGCGCGGTATCGCGGCACGCCCGTCGGGAGCATTGGCGATGTGGGCACGTTTAGCTTTTACCCGACGAAAAACCTCGGCGGCTGCGGCGAGGGTGGCGCGCTCGTCTCGCGGCACAACGCGCTGTTCGAGCGCGCCAAACGCCTCCGCAGCCACGGCTCCGCGCGGCGCTACTACCACGACGAAGTGGGCTTCAACTTCCGCATGGACGGCTTCCAAGGCGCGCTGCTCAACGTGAAGCTCCCGCACCTCGCCGCGTGGAACGCCCGCCGCCAGGCCATCGCCGCGCGCTACCTCGCCGAGATCCGCCTCGCCGACGTGACGCTGCCCGCCACGCCCGACCACGGCGCGAGCGTGTGGCACCAGTTCACGCTCCTCCACCCACTCCGCGACGCGCTTCGCGAGCACCTCGCCAAGCACGAGGTCGGCACCGACCTCATCTACCCCGTGCCGCTGCACCTCCA
>CAIPZZ010000009.1 GCA_903869665.1 uncultured Opitutia bacterium
ACGCGCAGGCGCAGGGCGTCAGTTATCTCGCGCTGCTGCGCGGCTCGCCGCCCGCGCCGGGCACGGCGCTCCGCGCGACGCTCACGACGGCGGGCGAGCCGCAGAAGGTCGTCGTGGTTCCGCCGAGCGCGCTCGTGCGGCACGAAGGCAAGGTGCTCGTGTTCACCAAGTCGCCCGACGGCGGCTTCGAATACCACGCGGTCGAGGTCGTCCGCTACCTGCCCGACGGCGGCGTCGCGCTCGCGCCGGGAGTGATCGGCGAGGACGACAAGATCATCGTGACCGGCGCGCAGCAGTTGCTTGCCGACCAAATCCTCAAGTCGCTGGCCCCGCCGGAGGAATAAGCGCACATGCTCACGGCCATCGTCCAATTTTCGCTACGGTTTCGCGGCATTGTCGTGGCGCTCGCGGCGCTGCTGCTTGGCTACGGCGTCTATGTGGCGTCGCGCGCGAAGCTCGACGTGTTTCCCAACTTCGTGCCGCCCGAGGTCACGGTGCAGACGGAGTGCCCCGGCCTCTCCGCCGAGCAGGTCGAGACGCTCGTCACGCGGCCCATCGAGAGTGCGGTCAACGGCCTCGGCAGCCAGGAGTCGTTGCGCTCGGAGTCCATCCAGGGGCTGTCGGTCATCACCATCGTGTTCAAGGAGGGGACGAACGTCCTCTCGGCGCGCCAGATGCTCGCGGAAAAGCTCGGCGAGTCGGCCGGCAACCTGCCGGCGGGCGTTCATGCGCCGAAGATGTCGTCGCTCACCTCGGCGACGATGGATCTGCTCAAGATCGGCCTCGTGAGCGACCGGCTCACGCCGATGGAGCTGCGGACGTTTGCCGACTGGACGCTCAAGCCGCGCCTGCTCGCCGTCTCCGGCGTGGCGCAGTGCAACATTTTCGGCGGCGAGATCCGCCAGTGGCAGGTGCAGGTCCACCCGGACTTGCTGGTGGCGCACAACGTCACGCTGACCGACGTGCTCACGGCCGCGCGGCTCGCGAGCGGCGTGCGCGGCGCGGGCTTCATTGACACGCTCAACCAGCGCATCGGCATCCAGTCCGAGGGGCAGACACTCACCCTCGCCGCGCTGGGCAACATCGTGGTGACGACGAGCGCGGGCGGCGTGCCGGTGCGGCTGCGCGACGTGGCGACGGTCGCGGAGGGCGCAGAGCCGAAGTTCGGCGACACGCTCATCATGGGGCGCGCGGGTGTGCTGATGACCATGCTCAGCCAATACGGCTCGAACACGATGGACGTGACGCGCGACCTCGAGGCCGCGCTCGACGACCTGAAGCCGGTCTTCGCGCGCGAGGGCATCAAGCTCTACCCTGCGCTGCACCGGCCCGCGACGTTCATCGAGGCTTCGCTGAAAAACATCGGTCACTCGCTGCTGCTCGGCGCGGCGCTGGTGGCGTTCGTGCTTTTCCTGTTTCTCGGCAACATCCGCACGGCGCTCATCTCGCTCACGGCCATTCCGCTCTCGCTCTTCGCGGCCATCAGCGTCCTCGACCGACTTGGCGTAACGCTCAACACCATCACGCTCGGCGGTCTCGCCATCGCACTCGGCGAAGTGGTGGACGACTCGATCATTGACGTGGAGAACATCCTCCGCCGCCTGCGCGAGAACCGTGCCCGCACGCAGCCCAGGTCGGCGATGGCCGTCATCCTCGGTGCGTCCATCGAGGTGCGGAAGGCCGTCGTCTATGCGACGTTCATCGTCGCGCTCGTCTTTCTGCCCGTGCTCACGCTGACGGGGTTGCAGGGCAGTTTTTTCGCCCCGCTCGCGGCCTGCTACATCCTCGCGATCATGACCTCGCTGCTCGTCGCGCTCACGGTCACGCCCGCGCTCACGCTGATCTTTTTCTCGAAAGGCGCGCGCGACGCCGCGACGCCCTGGCTGCAACGCACGCTGCGCGCTGGCTATGAGAAGATTTTGCGCGGGGTGAACACCGCGCCGTGGCTCACGGTTGGCACCGTGTTCGCGCTGTGCGCGCTGGCGCTGTCGCGGTATTTTTACCTCGGCGGCGACCTGCTGCCGGAGTTCCGCGAGGGGCATTTCGTGCTGAGCGTAAACACTGCGCCCGGTGCCTCGCTGGAGGAGACGCTGCGGATCGGAAAACAAGTTTCCGACGGGCTGGCGAAGATCAAAGGCGTCGCCACCTACGAGCAGCAGGTCGGCCGCGCCGAGCGCGGCGAGGACCCGTGGGGGCCGGAGAAAAGCGAGTTTCACGTCGAGTTGGAGCCGAACCTCTCCGGCGAGGAGCAGGCGGACATCGAGGAAAAAATCCATGGCGTGCTCGACGGCATCCCTGGCATCCAGACCGAGGTGCTGACTTTTCTCGGCGACCGTATTCACGAGACGATTTCCGGCGGTGACCGGTTGCCCGTGGTCGTAAATATCTTTGGCGAGGACCTCGACGCGCTCGACGCCAAGGCTGACGAGGTAAAAGCGGTGCTCACCGACCTCAAGGCCGAGGACGTGAACGCCAACCCCACCGCCGGCACTCCGCGCGTCGCCGTGCGCCTGCGACCCGAACGGCTTACCGAACTGGGCTTTCGCCCGGTCGAGGTGCTGGAGGCCGTGCAGGCCGCCTACGAGGGCGAGACGGTCGCGCAGATTTTCCGCGACAACCAGACGACCGACGTGGCCGTGACGCTCGACGCCGCCAGCCGCCGCGACCCCGAAAACGTCGGCGCGCTCCTACTCACGAGCCCGGTCGGCGTGCGCGTGCCGCTGCGCGAGGTCGCGGACGTTTATCTCACGAGCGGCCGCTCCTCCATCTCGCACGAAGGCGCGCGGCGGCGGCAGACCGTTTCGTGCAGCCCGCCCGCCGGGCAGGACGTAAAAACTTTCGTGGCCGCGATGCGCGAGACACTGGGCAAAAAAATCAAGCTGCCGATGGGGATGTATTTCGAGTTCGCCGGCACGGCGCAGGCGGACGAGGAGGCTGCCCATGAGCTATGGTTGCACAGCGGCATCGCGGCGGTGGGCATCCTGATGCTGCTCTCGGTCGTGCTCGGCCACTGGCGAAACCTACTGCTCGTGGTCGTCAATCTCCCGCTCGCGCTGGCGGGCGGCGTGCTCGCGGTCTGGGTGGCGAGCAAGTTCGGGGGTGGCGCGCTCTCGATGGGCGTCCGTGTGGGCTTTGTGACGCTCTTCGGTATCACCACGCGCAACGCCATCATGATGCTCTCGCATTACGAGCACCTCGTGACGGAGGAGGGCCGCGTGTGGAACCTGGAGACGGCGATCCACGGTGCGTCGGAGCGGCTCATCCCGATCATGATGACGGCGCTGGTCACGGCGCTCGGGCTGTTGCCGCTAGCGATCGGCAGTGGCGAGGCCGGCCGTGAGATCGAGGGTCCGATGGCGCAGGTTATCCTCGGCGGCCTCATCACCTCGACCGCGCTCAACCTGCTCGTGCTGCCGACGCTCGCCCTCCGCTGGGCGAAGTGGCGCGCGCCCGATCCGGAGGGGCGCTGAGAGGCGGGAAGGCGCGGGCGGCCCCAGCGTTGTTTCAGGCCGCTTCTCCAACCATCGGCTGTGGCCGAAATTGGGGCATCCGTGGCCGGGGTGGTTCTGACTGAGGGTGGACGGCAAGCGCTCCGAGCGGTGGCCATGGCGAGACGGATCAGGTTGTGTGGACAACTGCGTCGCTCGTTAGCCGTCCGCCGCGCTGATCAGAGCCCGTGTCGCGCGCTCAGAACCGCCACGTCACGCGGGCTTCCAGCCGCAGTGGCAGCTCGCGGGAGATGAGGCCGGCACCGGTGTAGGTGTCGCCGTTGTGGATCCAGTTTTTCGCGTCGGTCAGGTTCAGAATGTCGAGCGTGGCCGTCCACGACTTTGCCTCGTAGAACACGCTCGCGTTGAGCGTGAGCTGCGCGGGGATGGTGAGCTGCGCGTCGGTGGGGGCGACGGGGATGTTGACGTTCTGCCGGCTCTGCCACTGCGTGGTCAGGCCCGCGCCCCAGCCGCCGGCGAGGCGACCGCGCACGCCGGCGTTGAGCAACACGCGCGAGAAGCCGACGAGCGGCCAGTCGCCGATGCCGGGCGAGCCGCCGGGCGTGAAGCCGCCGCCGGTCGAGGCCTCGTAGGGGTCGGACGCGACGTAGTGGCCGTCCTGGAGTGTGGCGTTGGCGAAGACGCTCGCGCCGTCAGTAGGCCGCCAGAGCGTCTCAAGCTCTAGGCCGCGCACGCGGAGGTTGTCGCGGTTGCCGAGAAAATCGAGCACCTGCCGGTCCTGCTGGAAAACCGCCGCGCCTGCGTAGGAGTTGGGTGCGAGCCCCAATTTCACGCCGGCCTCGGTGAGCACGCTGCGATTACGGAAGTCCTCGCGATCAATCGTGCCGCCGGAAAGATCCACGCCGCCGCCGGTGATGCTGCCCTTGGCGGAACGGATGCGGTTGTGTGTGGCGTAGAGGGTGAGCTTGGAGTCGCGCGGCTGCCACACCAGGCTGTAGGCTTGGGAAAAGGCGCTCACGGTCGCCGCGTCGGCGAAGCCGCTTCCGCCCGCGCTGGCGGGCAGGGGATCGCTGGCGTGGGCGCGGTAGAAATCCTCGCGCAGGCCGACGAGGGCGGTGAGCGCGGGCGTGAGTGCGAGCTCGTGCTGCCAGAACAGCGCGGGGTTGAGCACCTCGCTGCGGACGGTGTTGCCGTTGGTGGCGTTGTCCACCGCGTGGTCGAGCGTCGTGAAGGGCGTGGCGTCATGCAGGTGCGTCCCGTCGGTGATGTCGTAGAACGAGTAGTCGCCGAAACCGTCGTTGTTACCCGGGATACCGAGGTCGGGGAGGTTGTAATAACCGACGAGGCTGCGGACGCCCTCATGGCGGAGTGACACGCCGGCCACGGCCGTGTTGGTCCCGTTCAGCGCCCAATGCGCCTCGGTGCGGTTCTCGAAGGTGTCCTGCTTCACCTGCTCGACGTATTCGAAGGCGTTGAACCGCTGGCGGCCGACGTGTTCGTAAAGTGTGCGGTTCACCAGCGTGAGATCGGGCGAGGCGGTGCTGGTCACGATGACCTGCGCGCGCGCGATGGTCGCGCTGGAGTTGTCGCCGCGCGAGAAAAGCAGCGCATCACGGGAGAGCTTCACCGGCACGGGCGCGCTCGGGCTGCCGGCGAGATAGCTGCCGTCGTCAATGAGCGCCTGCGTGACACGGTTGACGCCGAGCGCCTCGGGCGTGTTCTGCCAGAAAACCTGCGCGCTGGCCTCGATGGTGAGCGCGGGCGCGGCCTTCCAGGTGAGCGCGGCGAAAAAATCCTCGCGGTCGTCCTGCACGCCGTCGCGGCGGTAAAACGTGTTGCCGCCTTGGCCCTCGTAGCTGAGGCGCCACGCGAGCCGGTCGTTGACCGGCGCGGTGGTGTCGAGCTGCCAGGTCGCGTGGGCAAACGAGCCGGCGCCGCCCGGCACGAGCGTGCCGATGCGCGTCGTGATGGTCGTGTGCGGGCCGTCGAACGCGGGGCGCTTGCTGGTGTAATTGACGTAGCCGCCGAGCTGGTGCCCCGCGCCGAACACCGCCGAGCCGGGGCCGCGCACGAGGTCGGCGGCCTCGACATTGTTGAACGAGGGCAGGTAGCCGTAGTTGCTGTAGCCGAGGCGCTGGCCGTTGAGATAGCTCTCGGCCGTGTCGCCGCGGATGAACGGCGTGGTGAGCAGCCCGTAGCTCGACGGTGCATAGGCCGACGGCGCGTAGGCCGCGAGGTCGGCGAGGCTAGTCACGCCCTGTTGCGCGAGCCACGCGGCATCGAGCGAGGTGGCGGCGCGCGGGGTGTCGAAAACGTCTCGTGCATCGCCGGTGCTGGAGTTTATCGGACGCAGCACGACCGGCGGACTGGCGCTGACATCCACACGCGGCAGCGCGACAGGGGCGTCCTCGGCGCGGGCGGCGGAGACGGACGCGAGCACGGCGGCGAACGCTAAGGTGAGCCGCCGTGCGGCTGCTTCTGCGGTCGGGGCGCAGGCTTGCTGCGCCCTTTTGGGATCGCGACCGAGAGAGCCCAGCAAGCCTCCGCCCCTACTTGGACCGACGAGAAGGGAGCGGATTGCGGGAAGGATGTTCGCGAGCAGGCGCAGGGTCATGGTGTGTATTGGCATTGGAAGGAACGCCCGGCCCGAAACGGAACACCCCGCGCCGAAAACAGTGGCCGCGCGCCATGCGCGGCCTCGCTTGTTTCCTTCGCCGGTATGATCCGTTTCAGGTTCAAAGGGTCGAGCGGCCGAGCGCGCCGCAATCTCAGTCCTCCGCGGAGGACACCCCTACGAGCGCGGGAACTGAAAGCGCGCGAAGCCGCGCGGCGCAAGCGAAAGTTTTTTCGGGCGGGAGAATTTCAACGCGGAGAACGCGGAGGATGCGGAGAAAAAGTCGCAAGTCTGAAGGTCGCAGGTCGGCCAGCAGCGGCTGGGAGGTGGGACGCGACGTCCCGGCGCGTTCTGGTTCTTGTAGGCCAGCTCGTTGAGCTGGCTAAGGGCGGACGCGATCCAGCCAGGTCAGCGGCTTGGCCTACAAAACAGGAAGTCATGGCGCGGTGGCGGCTGGCTCGGCAGGTGCCGGGGCGGGGGACGATGGAGCCAAGTCGCGGAGCGCGGGGACGGTGGTGGCGGCGTTCTCGATCTCGACGGCCTGGCTGCCGCGTCGGAACGTGATGCGGCTGCCGCGCTGGACGAGGACGATGCGAAGGCCGGTCGCCGGATCGTCGCTGGTCACGGTGGCGTTGCCGGTGGCGGTCAAGGTCTGGTGATCCGGCGAGACTTCGATGACGTCGGCGGTGAGGGTGCGCGAGCGGGACCTCAGGCGCACGTTGCCTTCGAGGCGGATACTCTTGTCAGGGAGAAATTCCGAGCGCTGCGCGAAGAGGGTATTGCCGTCGTCAAAAGGAAAGGGCAAGCTGTTGGCGGGTGCGCTGCTGGCGAGCTGGCCTGCTTGGTTGAAATTGAGGCTGGCGTTGGTGTCCGTAGTGAGACCGAGAGCAGAGAAGGTGATGAGCAAACGCGGATCAACGGTCGTCGGCTTGCGGGAAATTAGATCGAGAAAATATGCGGCTTCTTGATTTCCGCCGTTTCGCCGGAGAATTTCTTGAAAGATGTCTTTGGCACCGGCGTTGTCGCCAGCTATGTAGCGCGCCTTGGCCTCTGTCAGAAGGCCGGCTTCCGTCTTGGACGCGTCGATTTTCGTGGAGCCGCTAACGATGATCACGCTGCCGGTTCCGGCCGAAGCGAGAGAGCTCAACTGTAGCGTGCCGCCTTTGACGGTGACGCCGCCGGAGAAAGAGTTCTGGCCGGTGAGCGTGACGACGCTCGCGGGGCCGCTGACCACCAAACCGCCGGGGCTGGCGAGGCTGGCGTTGATAGTGGCGCTGGTCTCCACGACGTAGGCGGCAGCTCTGAGGGTGCCGGTGCCGGCGAGCACGCCGCCGTCGCGTAGCGTGACGGTCGCGGGGGTCGTCACGGTCGCCACGCCGAGGTCGAGGGTGCCGCCCGCGCCGATGATGATAGCGTCCTTGTCGGCGAGCACGCCGGGATCGGCGGCGAGGGAGACCGTGCGGTGCTCAATGAGGAGAGTGCGGGAGGGGACGGAAGCGCTGGGGGCGGATGATGCCGTGTAGAATTGATAAAGCTCTTTGACCTCCTGGGCTGACATCGCGCGGTTGTAGATCATCACTTCGTCCAACGTGCCCTCGAAGGCTTTGACCGAGGGGGCCTCAAGCACCGGTGTGGCTTTGGGCAGGCCGATCACCAGAGCGCTTCTCGTATTGCGACTCCCTCGGGCCGTGAGTTGAGGGGGCCAATCAACGGCGACCGGGCTTCCATCCACATAAATCTGCGAGAAATGCCCTTCACGTGCGTAACCGTTTGCCTTCCAGTCAAACGTGGCGACCACATGGTGCCATTGGCCGTCGTTTACGGCGACATCCTTGGTGAGGGCGATACGGTAGGTGCTGCGCATGCCGGCCTGAACCACCATGCCTTGGTCGAGTATGGTGAACACAAGTTGGCCGGGTGCGTTGATTTGTCCTGAATCCAGCGGAACGGAACCAGTGCGACCGGGAGGACCGCCACCAGAAGGGGCGTTGCCCCGGCCGAAATCCAGCGGAGCGGTTCCGGCGAGGAGGAGAGAGAAGGCCGGGCTCTTGTCGAAGATACGGCCGGGGCAGTTTCGACGATGATGGTCCGAGTCGGGGAGGCGGAATAGATGACGGGTGCGGGCGTGGAATAGACCACGGTGGTCTGGGAGGAATAAACGACCGGCGCCGGGGGCGACGTGACCGTGACCACGCGCGGCGGCGTCTGATAGGCCACGGGCGTTACGACGCGGGGTGCAGGGCGGTCTTGCTCGGTGAGGTCACCAAGGAGCGCCCCGGCCAGCGCGCCGATGAGCGCGCCCTCGCCGGCGCGGTGGCCGGAATTGTTGCCGATGACGGCCCCGGCGAGGCCGCCGAGCACGGCTCCGTTGACGACGTTGGGCCGGAAAGTTTGGGCGGGGAGCGTGGCCGGCAACGTGGCCAGCGCGAGGAGGGCGAGCAGGGGTATTTTCATGGTGCAGCCTCTGACCGCGCGCGGCGGGAAAGGTTGCATCGGCGGTGCCCATTGCCCGGTGCGCATCGCCGCCACCTTAAAAACAAGGAGGCGCCCCCTTGCAAAGGGCGCCTCGCATGATTGACACCAAGCAAACCTGAAAACCACAAACCAAAGTGGGAAAAGGTCGGCACGGGGATAGACGCGGCGAATACGAAAACGCTCAAAAAAACTTCCTGAAAAATTCACGCGCGCCAAAAAAATAGGCAAAAATATGTAATTCAACGAGTAGCAATTATTGATACATTTGGCTTCGCCAGCTAGTGAGTGGTGCGACAGGGTATTTTCACCAACCTCGCCCTCGCTATGAATCCTCGCCCCCACCTTTTCGGCCTGCTGGCCGGTCTGTTTCTCGCTGGAGCGTTATGCTTCGCATCGCTGGTCGTTGCTGGCGCTTGGACGAAGATCAGCGACGCCCGCACCATCTCCGTGACTGGCTCCGCGCGCAAAAACGTGCGGAGCGACCTCGTCGTCTGGCGCGCGAGCTTCTCGACCGACGCTTCCACGCTGCTTGAGGCACAGCAGAAGCTCGCCGGCGACCTCGCCAAAGTCGCCGCCTGGCTCGACAACAACGGCGTGCGCGAACGCACGATGAAGCCCGTGCAAATCCGCGAGCTGCTCGCTTCGGGCAAGGGCGGCTACGCCGACGGCGGCGAGCCTGCCACCGCCGGCCCTCGCCGGCTCGGCTACCAGCTCACGCAGGCGCTCACCGTGACCTCACCCGAAGTGGAGCGCATCCCACGCCTCGCGGGCGACACCGGCGCGCTGCTCGGTCAGGGCGTGGCGTTTGTGTCGGAAGGATTCGAGTTCATCTACACCAAGGCCGGCGAAGCGAAGGTCGAGATGATGGCCGAGGCCACGAAGGACGCGCGGGCGCGCGCCGAGCAGATCGCCGCGCAGGGCGGGCGCGGCATCAAGGAGCTGCGCTCGGCCCGGATGGGCGTCATCCAGATCAACCCCCTCTACTCCGGCGCGGCGAGCTGGGACGGCAACAACGACACCACCTCGTTGGAAAAGACCGTCACCGCGACGATCAACGCGAGTTTCTCGCTAAAGTGACGGCGCTCAGGGCGCGGCAGCTCCACGTGCGGGGGCCGGGCCGCCCCGCCCCGGCGCGCCCCGGCCGGCGCGCGGCGCGGCGGGGAGGAGTTTCGGCAGGCCGTTGCCTGGCACGATGAGCGGCGCGGGCAGGAACACCTGCGCCGATGCCGGATCCACGACGACGAGCGAGCCGTGCACGTTGTCGTCGCCGAAGGTCTCCAGCCGGGTGACATTCGGCACGGGCGCGGCCGACGCCTCGAACTTCATTCCGTAATCAATCCGGAAGCGGTGCTCGTCGGCGTGGGCGAGCAGCACGGGCTTGGCGTAGGCGCGCGCCTCCTCCTCGAAGGTTTTCAGGAATTTCTCAAAGCCTGATGCGTAGCCCTGGCGTCCGGCGTCGGCGGCAAACGGGTCGGCCTGGATGAACACCGCCACGCCGAGCGCGTTGGTCGCGCGCGCCTCGGCGAACACCGCGCGGAGCCACGCCTCGTTGGCGGCGTCGCGCTCCTGCCACTCGGCCACCGCGCCGGGCACATTGGGCTGGTTGTTGTTGCTGCTGCCGACGACATGCGCGGTGGCAAACACCACGCCGCCGTGCGCCCAGCGCGTGTTCTCCACAAATTTCTTAAACGCCGGGTCGCGCCGCTGCGAGACGAGCGGGATAGGAGTCTTCCCGAGGCTGCGCTCCTCGGCGAAATACAGCTCGCGGATCTTGGCGAGGCGCTCTAGCGGGTCGTGGCCGCCGGCCTGCGTGGTGTGGGTGTCGGTCCACTCGTTGTCGCCCGGCGTGTAGATGAGCGGGCCGGTAAAGGTGTTGAACTCGGCGAGGCGCTGCTTCAGCAGCTCGTCGGTGGCGTTTTCGCTGCCGGCCAGGGTGTCGCCGACGTGGACGGTGAACGCGGGAGCGTGGCGGTTGATCTCGGCGATGAGGCGCGGGAAGGCCGCGCCGCCGTCGTTGTAGCGCGCGTAGGGCACGCAGCCGATGACGGCGAAAACGAAACGCTCCGCCGCCGGGGCGGGCGCGGGCGCGGCGGGAAACGCCGTGGGAGCGAGGACGAGTGCTAGAATAACAGCGAAGAGCTGGCGGGGGCGGGGAGTTTTCATGGGAGTGGGAGGAAAGTTGGGCGGGCGGACGGCCAAAGGGAAGCCTACGCTGGCACGGGTTGGCGCGGGCAACTCATCCCAGCTCCAGCCCGACCGGGCAGTGGTCGCTGCCCATGACCTCGGGCGAGATCCAGGCGCGTTTGAGCGCCGGACGCAGCTTTCCCGAGGCGACGAAGTAATCAACGCGCCACCCGATGTTCCGCGCGCGGCAGTTCATCATCTGGCTCCACCATGAGTAGTGGCCCGGTCCTTTTTCGAACTCACGGAACGTGTCCACGAATCCCGCAGCCAGCAGCGAAGAAAAATTGCCCCGCTCCTCGTCGGTGAAGCCCGCGTTGCGCCGGTTGGTCTTCGGATTGGTGAGATCGATCTCCGTGTGCGCCACGTTGAGGTCGCCGCAGAAGAGGACCGGCTTCCCTTTCTTTTCGAGCTTCTGCAAAAACGCCAGAAATGCCCCATCCCACTCCTTCACTCGATAGTCCAGCCGCGTGAGCCCGCGCTGCGAGTTCGGCTGATAGACGTTGACGAGGAAATAATCCGCAAACTCCGCCGTGATCACGCGCCCTTCACGGTCGTGCTCCGCCGATCCGATGCCGTTCACCACGCTTTTCGGCTTCACGCGGGTGAGCACCGCCGTGCCGCTGTAGCCTTTTTTGTCGGCGCTGTTCCAAAACGCCTCGTAGCCGCGCGGCCACTCGACGTGCTGCACGTCGCCGGGGTGTGCTTTCGTTTCCTGCAGGCAAATCACGTCCGCCCCCGCGGAGGCGAAGTAGTCCATCGCGCCTTTTTTGAGCGCGGCGCGGATGCCGTTGACGTTCCACGAGACGAGTTTCATGCGCGCACGTTCAATGCCCCGCGCCGCCCGGTGCAAACCGATTCGCGCCGCGCGGCAAATGATGGAGCCGGGACGCCCTCGTCCCGGAATTGCGCGACGAGGGCGTCGGCGACTCCACCTTCAGCCATTCGACTTTCAGACTTTCAGACCTTGAGACTTTCCGACAGCTTGCGCGGCATGTCCGCCTTCCGCCACCTCCCGCTCGGTCAACGCATCCCCGGCAGCCCGCACTCCGTCTCGTGCAGTCTGCCCACGATGCGCGACGTGCGCGGCTACGAGGAAAAGGACCCGGCGGTCACCAAGCACCTCACCTCCGGCTACCCGCGCTTCGTCGTGCACCCGTTTGCGCGGCGGCTGGCGGAGTATTTCACGGCCTCCCTACCGGAACTAAAACACCATGCGCTCTGGCTGACCTCGTCCGAAAAAATGGCCCGGGCCCTCGCCGCCCAATTGGGCGACGCCAGCGGTGTGCGTCTGTTCTCGCGCGAAGGCCTCCACGGAGTCTCGCATCCTGCCGCGGACGCCGACACCTCCCGCCGCGCCAAGCTCTTCCTCCAAAACCTCGGCGGCTTCCTTTCCTCGCGCGAGGCCGAGGATCAGCTCGTGCGCCTTGGCCTGCTCGCCGCGCCGCACACCGAGGAGGCGTTTCCTGGCGGCCAGGCCGCCTGCGCTGCCGAGGTTCGCCGCCACCTCCGCCGCGCTCTCCCGGCCTGTGGCGACTCCGACCTCATCCTCGCCAACTGCGGCATGAACGCCATCTGGTCCGCCTTCCGCGCCGTCGCCGAGCTCCAGGCCACGCGCGGGCGCACCATCTGGCTCCAACTCGGCTGGCTCTACCTCGACACTATCTGCATTCTGCAAAAATTCACCGGCACTCCCGCCGCCGACTACGTTTACATCCGCGACGTCTTCGACCTCGGCGCGCTTGAGCGGATTTTCGCGGCGCATGGCGCGCGCATCGCCGGCGTCATCGCCGAGGTGCCGACCAATCCGCTCATTCAGACGCCCGCCCTGCCCGCCCTCGCCGCGCTCTGCCGCCACCACGGCGCGCGCCTGCTTGTGGACCCGTCCATTTCTTCCGCGTGGAACCTCGACGTGCTGCCCCACGCCGACGTCGTCGTCTCCAGTCTCACCAAATACACCGCCAGCGAAGGCGACCTCACCGCCGGCCTCGCCGCCATCAATCCCGCCGGCCCCGACGCCGCCGAGCTGCGCCGCCGCATCGTCGCCGAGGCCGAGCCGCTCTATTCGCGCGACCTCGCCCGCCTCGCGGTGCAAATCGGCCGCACCGACGTCGTGCTCGCCCAGATCCACGCCGGCACCGCGCGCGTCGCCGCGTTCTTGGAAACGCACCCCGCCGTCGAAAACGTGTTCTGGGCGCTCTCGCCCGCCTCGCGCGCCAACTACCAACGCCTCGCCCGCTCGCCCCAAGCGACCGGCGGCATGATCACCTTCACGTTGCGCCGCATCGGTGCGCTGGAAAAATTCTACGACCGCCTGCGCCTGCCCAAAGGCCCGAGCTTTGGCATGACGACGACACTCATCTGCCCCTTCATGTATCTCGCGCACTACGACCTCGTGACGACCCCCGCCGGCCTGGCCGAGCTCGCCGCCAGCAAGCTCGACCCCGACCTCCTGCGCCTCTGCGTCGGCACCGAGCCCCCCGAGGAAATCATCGCCGCCCTCGCTGAGGCGTTGGGGTGAACGCCGGCGAGAATCACATGAGAACAAAAATAACACGAGCCCAATACGAAGCTGCGTATCAGCTCGGACGGCAGATGTATGCCAAAAACAATCAAGGCATCACTGCGGAGATTGACCGGCTCCATAAGAATACCGGTGTCAAACGGTCGACCGCTTCAAATTACATTTACAATCTCCGGCAAATGCTGCGTGGCGAACTCTACCAAAGAGCCATGAGCGTGGAAGCGACGGACGATTTCCTCGCTTGGATTCACCGCGATTACGGAGCCGACGGCTTGAAAAGCGCTGTTTCTGCTTTGGAGAAACACATCCCCTATTTCAAAAAATCGAGCCCCAGCCCAATGACGGGACACGTGGCGATATTGAAAAAATATGAGGTGTCCTTGGAGGCAAACATCGAAAATGAAACTGCGGTAATTGACCTGCTCGAGCGTCCAGCCGGAAACTCCGCCCCGGACCGGGCCGAGAAAATCAGCTTCTTCATCAGGCGCGATCCAGAGATCAGAAAGTTTGTCGTGAAGCGGTCAAACGGCCGATGCGAGTTCTGCGGCTGCGAAGGATTTGTCCTCCCCGATGGCAGCAAGTATGTTGAAGCCCATCATGTGATCACGTTGGCTAAGGCTGGTGCCGACACCGTCGACAACGTGATCGCTCTCTGCGCGAATCATCACCGGGAGGCACACTTCGGAGCCGATGCATCCAAACTCGAGGCCGCGCTTCTTGACCGACTGGCTGAAATCAACAAGCAAAGCCGCTCGACGGCTTGACCTCACCGCGTCGCTGCGCCGGGAGTTCGCTTGCCATCGGCCCGCCGAAACACAGTCTGCCCTACACCATGATCGCCACTTTGCCAAAGCCAGCCGTTCCCACGCACCGGAAACCGCGTGCGACCGCCGCGCAAGTCGAGGAGCGTTCGCTGCTAAAGTTCAATCGTCTGCTCGTCCAAGCCGCGCCGCGCGCCGCCCGCGCCACTGCCGCCGCGCTCAACCGTTTTCACCGTGACATCGCCGCCGAAATCCGCCGCGCCGGCTGAGCGTCCCCGTCTGCTCGTCGTGGCCGGCCCCAACGGCTCCGGCAAAACTTCCGTCACCGAGCAGGGATTGCGGCACGAATGGTTCCGCGACTGCCTCTACATCAATCCCGACAACCTCGCCCGCGACCGTTTCGGCGATTGGAACGCTCCCGCGTCCATCCTCCAAGCCGCCCAACTCGCGGACAAGATGCGCGAGGACGCGCTCGCCGCCGGAGCCAGCCTCGCGTTTGAGACCGTGCTCTCGACCGAGGCCAAGCTCAACTACCTGCGTCGAGCCAAAGACGCCGGCTATTTCATCCGACTGTTCTTTGTCGGCACCGAGTCCCCCGCCATCAACGCCGCCCGCATCACTCGGCGTTTTATCCAAGGCGGCCACGAGGTGCCCATCACCAAGATCGTCTCGCGCTTCGGCCGCTCCATGACGAACAGCGTGACGGCGGCCCGGCTCGCCGACCGCGCCTATTTCTACGACAACACGCCGGAAGACCAGCCTGTCCGTCTCATCTTCCGCTGCAAAGACGGCCAGCCAGAGAAAACCTACGGCACGCTGCCCATGTGGGCTGAACCGATCTGGCAGGTGCTGAGGGACTAATTTTTCAGCTGATGAGCTGGAATGAGCGACCGCTAATCTCACCGCCCGCGCAGCGCTGTGGCGAGCTGCACCTTGAAATCTCGCTCACTGGTTCGGGACTTGCGCTTGAGCTTCTTGGCCACGCGCTGGAGGTGATCCAGATCGCCCGTGAGCGTGGTGTTGGCCAGTGTCAGCCGAGCGACGGTCTCGTTGGCCACGCGGAGCAGCTCTTCAAGTTCAGGAAGGCTGAGCGTCGGCATGCGGCCAAGGTGTGCCACGTTGCCGGCAATAGCCACAACCATCGTCGGGGCGCAAAAACCCGCTCTCGGCTCAGGTTGCTGAGAAATCAATGAACCCGCGCTCCACCTCGGTGCGGAGCAGTTTCACGCGCACGCGGTCGCCGACCTTGAGCCGGCCGGAACCGCTCACCAGCTTGCCCTCCACCGGCGGCTGCGACAGGCGCACCCAGGTGCCTTTGTCCGAGGCGCCGGTGACCATCGCGTCAAACGTCTCGCCGATGCGTGCGGTCAACAGCATGGCGGCGGCGGATTTGCCGACCGTCCGCTCCACTTTTTTCGCGGCGTCCTCCTGCTCGGTGCAGTGCAGAGCTAGCCCGGCCAGCTCCTCATTTTCATAGGGTGGCGGGCGGCCCGCGAGCGCGGCCTTGAGCAGGCGCTGCGTGATCACGTCGGGAAAACGCCGGTTGGGCGCGGTCGAGTGCGAGTAGTGCCGCACCGCCAGCCCGAAGTGCCCCGGCGCATGCCCCCCCGGCAGCTCGACCACGTATTCGCCCGCGCCCATGAGCTTGATGATGCTCAGTGAGAGATCAGGGAAACGCGCGGGATCCTTCGTCCGCGCCGCGACGAGGAAATTTTCCAAGGCCACGGCATCCGCCACCGGCGGCAGCGCCGTGCCGTGCAACGCGGCTAGCTCCACAATGCGGTCCCAATGCTCGGGCGTGCGCACGACGCGCCGCAGCGACGGGAATTTTTTCGCGGCGAGAAACTGCGCCACCACGCCGTTGGCCGCGACCATGAGATCCTCAATCAGCTCCTTGGCGGTGTTTTTCGTGTCGGCCTCCAGCGCCGTGAGCACACCGCCGGTGAAGACCGGCCGCGCCTGAATTGTCTCGAAGGACAGCGCGCCGCGCGCGTGGCGGAGCGCCTTGAGCTGCTGCGCCATGCCCACTTGCAGGCGGATGTTGTCGTCGAGCCCGGGCACCGCAGCGATCCTTGGCGGCAGCGGCGTGGTGCCCTCCAGCCACGCGGCCACACCGTTGTAGGCGAGCTGGGCGTGGTTGCGCACCTGCGCCTCAAACACGTCGGACTTTGTCAGCGTGCCGGCGCGATTGAACACCATCTCCACCACGACGGCGCGGCGGTCCTCGTTCATGTTGAGCGAGGTCAGGTCGGTCGAAAGTTTTTCCGG
>CAIPZZ010000010.1 GCA_903869665.1 uncultured Opitutia bacterium
CACGAGTGGCGTGATGACCTCCTCGTGCGTCGGCCCGAGCACGAACTCCGGCTCGCGCGGTGCGCGTTTGCCGTCGCCCGCGCTGTCGGCGCGAAACATGATCTCGCGCGCGGCAGCCCAGCGCGGCCCCTGCTGCCAGTTTTCAACGGGGTGCAGGTGCGGCATCTCCAGCTCAATACCTCCGCCGCGCTCGATCTCCTCGCGGCAGATGGCGGTGATCTTCCGCATCGCGCGCAGCCCGAGCGGCAGGTAGGTGTAGAGGCCGCCCGCGAGCTTGCGGACGAGGCCGGCGCGCACTAGGAGCTTGTGCGAGGCGATCTCGGCGTCGGCCGGGCTTTCCTTGAGCGTGGGAATGAAAAACTGGGACCAGAGTTGCATGGAGCGGGCGAGCGAAGCGGCGGGGTGCGGTGGGGGCAAACGTATTTGGCGGTCGGGCAATTTGTATTCGTAGGGGCGTGGACTTGCCGCACCCTTCGGGGCTATGACGTCTGACGGACTAGGGCGCAGCAAGACTGCGCCCCTACAATACAGCCATCGCCGTCTTGCGCCCCTGCGCGGCGCGCGTTCAATCGCCCCCATGCCCGTCCGCCCGCGCCTGCCCGCCAACAAAACTCCCTGGTCTCTCAAATGGATCGCCCTCGCGATCGTCATTTTTATCGTGCCCTACACTTGGCTGACGCTGCACTACCGCAAGCCGGAGCCGGCCTACGAGCCGGCGGCGGAGGCGGCGAGGCGCGCGGCGGAGGCGGCGAAGTGGGAGAAGGTTGGCGCACGGTTCGAGCTGCCCGCCGATGGCGCAGCCGCACCGCCCGTGTCCGGCCCGGCGGCGATCGTCCTTAACGCGCCCGTGCATCTGCCCGAGGGGCTCCGTGACGCGCTCGGCAGCGCGCCCACGCTGCCAGCTGAAATCACAACCGTGGACGCGCCGGCGGGGTGCGCACCGGACGCGGCCTGCGTGATCAACTTCACCTGCGCGCTGGCGGCGGCTGATGCACGGCTCACCGGCGCGACCGTTTACCACGAGGGAAGCCAGCTTTTCGTGCTACCGCTCGTCGCGCCGATGGCGGAGGGGACACGCGCAAGCTCGGCCGACACGGTGGCGCGCGTGACATTGCCGGCCGGTGCACTCAAGCCGGGGCGTTACACGGTCGTCATCGCCGCCACAGCGCGGGCGAAGCAATGGACGTTGGAGGTGAAGTGATTCAGATCCGGGCAGTGCAGGCGTGCAGCGAGCTTTGACCAAGGGCAGGCTGGAAGCCTGCGCTACTTTCTCGCCCCACGACCGACCTCAGGCGCGCCACGCAAGGATGAAGCGGTCGCGCTTGGTCAGATCTTGACGTGACTCGGCGTGCGTTAGGCCGGCCTCGGTGGCGAGGCGGAGGAGCGCGGGGTGTTGCGTGATGCCGGTTTCCAGCGCGAGCAGGCCACCGGAATTTAGGCGCGCAGGCGCGTCGGCAAGAATGCGGCGGAGGTCGGCGAGGCCGTCGTCGTCGGCGGTGAGCGCGGCAGGCGGATCGAACTCGCGCACCTCGGGCGCGGCGGCGGCGGTTTCAGCGGCGGTGAGGTAGGGTGGGTTGGCGACGATGAGATCGAAGCATTCGCCGGGCGGAAACGAGGCAAACCAATCGGAACGGAGCAGGGTGACACGCTCCTTAAGGTTCAGCGCGGCGGCGTTTTCGGCGGCGAGTGCGAGGGCGTCGGTGCTGGCGTCCACGGCGGTCACGCGGGCCTCCGGCCAGTGGGACGCGAGCGCGAGCGCGATGCAGCCGGTGCCGGTGCCGAGGTCGAGCACGGTGGCGGGTGGCGCGGGGAGAAGCGACGCGACGAGCTCGACCAGCTGCTCCGTCTCCGGGCGCGGGATAAGCGCGCGGCGATCGCACTTGATTTTCAGGCCGAAAAATTCCGTCTCGCCGAGGATGTGCTGGAGCGGCTCGCGTGACGCGCGACGGCGGACGAGCGGGCGGATTTTGACTTCCAGCATCAGCGCCCCAGATACACTTCGACCACTTTAGGGTCTTCGCTTACG
>CAIPZZ010000011.1 GCA_903869665.1 uncultured Opitutia bacterium
ATGACTTTTCAGTAGGACAGAAAACGCCTCCGCAGGCGTCAAGAGGACGCTATCACTCATGCATCGTAGATGCGATAGATGTTGCACACGAACGAAATGGACCGCGCTTGGCGTCGAAAGGATTGGCGGGGTGGCGAGTGCCCTGTCACCCAAGGCGGCGCGCCGTTGCACGTGCTGCGCGGGCGACACCGCATCGAGGCATGAAGTCAGGGCGCCGGCCGCGCGCAGTTTCGCACACATAGATATGTCTAGCAACAAGTCTGCGACACCAACGTCCCGCACGTGCGCATTGGCGTGCGCACGAGCCGGTTGTGTGCGCTGCGTCGGGGTTAGGACCGCCGCGCGCGGCGGCGGCGCGCGCGCGCGGGGCTCTCTCGCCGCGCGCCGACAAAACACCATCCACACCGCTATAGCGAGTCGAGGTTTGCACGCAGATGGCATCCTCGGGATGTATCACGCGTCCTGTTGCCGGCACTGCACAGTCTGAGCTGATTGTCCGGGCGCTTGTCGCAGACTTTCACGCAGTCTGGTGGCGGTGGCCTCCCGGCGCGAAGGCCCGGCGCGCGTGCGTACCGGCTTCTTCTTCCTCGCCACGACTCAGTCTCAGAGGTATAACCTTTGTGTACGTACGAGACCGCCACAACCGTGCTGACCCCACGGCGTACCGCACGCTGGCGGTGGCCGGGCTGCTGTCCAAGATCCTCGTCGCGCTGCTCATGCTCGCGCGCCTGTCCCACTTCGCCGAGGGCACGGGCGCGCTGCCGTGGGAGCAGGGCAGCGCGCGGGCGGGCGGCCAGAGCGCCGAGCAGCACGCGTCGGCGCTGCTGTCGTTCCTCCGAGCGCGCCGGCGCGCCGGCCGGTGGCCGTACGTCCTCTACGTCGACGTCGTCAAGGCCTTCGACCGCGTGCACCCGGCGGCACTGGATGAGGTGCTGCTGCGGATGGGCGTGCCTGAGCCCATGCGGGCGCTCCTGCGCACGTGGCGCGTGGGTCGCCTGGGCGCTGTCGTGGTCAATGGCGTCCAGTTGGACCCCTTCTCCATCGGCTCCGGCGTCCCGCAGGGCTGCCCGCTGTCGCCCTTGCTGTTCAACCTGTTCCTCTCCTCGCTGTCGCGCTTTCTGGCCTCGTGCCCGGAGCTGCGCGGCGCCGAGGCGCTGGGGGTGCGGCTGCTCCGGCTCATCTTCGCTGACGACGTGGCCGTCATCGCTGAGGAGGCCGCTGAGGTGCAGGCCGCCCTCGCGCGCATCCACGCGTGGATGCGCGCGTGGGGCCTGGACATCAGCGTCGGGCCGTCCAAGACCGAGGCGCAGGCGTTCCCGCCGTCGCCCGCGGCCGCGGCGGCCGCGGCGCCGCTGCCCACGCTGCTCGACCTCGGCGGCCGCGCCGTGGCCTGGGTCCAGCTGTACCGGTACCTGGGGCTCTCGCTGAGCTCGGACCTGTCCGACTCCGTGCACTCTGCGCGCACCGTCGACAGCGTGCGGGCGGCCTTCGGCCGCTACTTCCACGGCAATGAGGTCGTGCGCTGCCTGCCGCCGGGCGTCTAGCTGCAGATCCTGCGCGGCTACGTCCTCTCCACGGCCGAGTTCCTGCGTGGGGTGCTCTCCGTGCGCGCCTCCGTCGCCGCGGCGCTGGACGCGGTGGCGCTGGAAGCTGTGCGCGGCATCTTCGGCTGGCCGCGCCACACGTCTACGGCGCTGCTGTGGGCCGTCTCCGGCCTCTTCCCATCGGCCACGCTGGCGCAGCGCGCGCAGCTGCGCATGCTGCTCCAGCTCTTGGGGACCGCCACCGACTCTCCGCCTCGCGGCACTCGCCGCAGTCGAGGGACGGCCCGGCCGCGAACTGGGTCCACGTCGCCTGGCGCCTGCGCGCGCTGTGGGGCGAGCTCGGCGCCGGCGTCCCCGACGCCGGCTCGCCCTCTGAGCGCGCCGGCCGCGCCTCGCGCGCCGCCGCCGCGCAC
>CAIPZZ010000012.1 GCA_903869665.1 uncultured Opitutia bacterium
CACCTTGTGTTTGTCGTCGGCGGCACGAGCGCGGAGGCGTGCATGAAGACGCTGAAGCTCGCCACGACCAAATACCTCGACGCGCTCCCGACCACCGGCAACGAGCACGGCCGCGCGTTCCGCGACACGGCGATGGAGGCGAAGGTGATGGAGATCGCGCGCGCGACCGGCATCGGCGCGCAGTTTGGCGGCAAATACTTCGCGCTCGACGCGCGCGTCGTCCGCCTGCCGCGCCACGGCGCGAGCTGCCCGGTCGGCATGGGCGTCTCGTGCAGCGCCGACCGCAACATCAAGGCGAAGATCACGAAGGACGGCATCTTCCTCGAAAACCTGGAGACGAACCCCGGCCAGTTCATCCCGGCCGCGGCGCGTGCGCTGAAGGACGACAAAATCGTGCGCCTCGACCTCAACCGCCCGATGGCGGAGATCCGCGCTGAGTTGTCGAAGCATCCCGTCACCACGCGCGTCTCACTCACCGGCCCGATGGTCGTCGCTCGCGACAGCGCGCACGCCAAGCTCAAGGAGCGTGTGGACGCCGGCCTCGGCCTGCCGGACTATTTCAAGAACCATCCCATCTATTACGCCGGCCCCGCCAAGACACCCACCGGCTACGCCTCGGGCAGCTTCGGCCCGACGACGGCTGGCCGCATGGACAGTTACGTGGACCTCTTCCAGTCGCACGGCGGCTCGATGGTGATGCTCGCCAAGGGCAACCGCTCCAAGGCTGTGACCGACGCCTGCAAAAAGCACGGCGGCTTTTATCTCGGCAGCATCGGCGGCCCCGCCGCGATTCTCGCCAAAGAGAACATCAAGAAAGTCGAGGTGCTCGAATACGCCGAACTCGGCATGGAGGCCGTCTGGAAAATCGAGGTGGAGAATTTCCCCGCGTTCATCGTCGTGGACGACAAGGGCAACGATTTCTTCGTCAACACCTGCGGCCTCTGCGTGGCGGAGAAGTGAGTTTATCCCCATCGGGCCGGCATAATCCCTCCGTCCCCCCTCCCGCCAAGCGCGCATCACTCGGAATGTGCTGGACGCGCGCACGCCGGGCTTGCGTCCGCCGGACGACGCTCCACTCTGAGCGCGAGTTTTTCCCGTCCTCGTCCAACCATTCAACGCCTCCCCTCCGCCCATGTCCAAAGCCGCCCCCGCTCCAGCCAAGTCCGCCGCCGTCGCCCCCGCCGCGCACGCGCGCGACAAGAACATTGACCTCGCGCTCTCCGCCATCACCAAGCAGTTCGGCGAGGGCTCGATCATGCGCCTCGGCAGCAACCAAAAGATGAAGGTCGAGACGCTCTCCACCGGCTCGCTCGCCATTGACCTCGCGCTCGGCGTCGGCGGCCTGCCCAAGGGCCGCATTATCGAGATTTACGGCCCGGAATCATCGGGCAAAACCACCTTCTGTCTCAGCGTCATCGCCGAGGCGCAGAAAAAGGGCGGGCTCGCGGCGTTCATTGACGTCGAGCACGCGCTCGACCCGAAATACGCCAAGGTCGTCGGCGTGAAGCTCGACGACCTGCTCGTCTCCCAGCCGGACAGCGGCGAGGACGCGCTCAACATCATGGAGACGCTCATCCGCTCCAACTCGATTGACGTGATCGTGCTCGACTCGGTCGCCGCGCTCATCACCAAGGCCGAGCTCGACGGCCAGATGGGTGACCTCACAATGGGCAGCCAGGCCCGCCTCATGTCGCAGGCCATGCGCCGGCTCACCGCCGTCGTGAGCAAGACGAACTGCGTGTGCATTTTCACCAACCAGATCCGCGAGAAGATCGGCGTGATGTTCGGCAGCCCCGAGACGACCTCCGGCGGGCGCGCGCTGAAGTTCTTCTCGTCCGTGCGCATTGACATCCGCCGCAAGGACCAGATCAAGACGCCCGACGGCAAGGTCCTCGGCAACCGCACGAAGATCAAGATCGTGAAGAACAAGATCGCCCCGCCGTTCACCGAGGTGGAGTTCGACATCATGTATGACGAGGGCATCTCGAAGATGGGCTCGCTCATTGACCTCGGCATAGAGCACAAAATCTTGGAGAAAAAGGGCGCGTGGATCGCCTACAACGGTGAACTCGTCGGCCAGGGCCGCGACGCCGCGAAGGCCGCGCTCAAGGAAAACCCCGCGCTCGCCGAAAAAGTCTCCAAGGCCATTCTGGAGAAGGTGACGATCAAACCCGGCGAACCCGTCGCCGGCGAGGGCTGAGACGTGCGCGAGCACGGTTGCAATGCCAGTCCACCGCCGGTGTGAGGCATGACGGGTTTCGATAGTCCGCGAGCGCTTTCAAGCATCCTACTAAAACAAGCCCGCCTTTCCGTCTAAATCGGCGTTTGACGCCGGCACGGGCCTATCAGCACCATGCGGGCGAATAAGCTGCGGGCGAGCCTACCCTAGGCGCGTGTCGCGGCGCCCCCCCCCGCCCCATGCACTGTCTTCGTCTTGGAACCGGCCTCGCCCTCCTGCTCGGGTTGACACCTCTGATGTCAGTCCAGGGGGCAGCACAGCGCGCGGCTGCACCGGCGCAAACCCCAGCGCTGTTTCAAACTTACTGTATTGAATGCCATGGGCTGACAAAACCCGAGGCGGACATCAGCCTCCAGCGGCTCGCCGCGCGACCGGACTTCGGCACAGACGCGGAGTCATGGGACAAGATCGCCGGGATGCTGGAGACCAGCGAGATGCCGCCGAAAGACGCGAAAAAGTTCCCGAGCGACGCCGAGCGCAAGGCGGCGGCCGCGTGGGTGCGCTCATCGTTGAAAAGCTATGCCGACGCGCACGCCGGCGAGCCGGGCCGTGTGGTCGTGCGGCGGCTGACGAGTGGCGAATACGCCTACGCCATCCGCGACCTGACCGGCATTGACGTGAAGACAGGCGTGGAGTCCTCGAGCGACTCGGTCGGCGGCGAGGGGTTCACGAACTTTGGCGATGTGCAATCCGTGCAGGACGCCAGCCTTGAGCGCTACCTAGAGGCGGCGAAGCTCGTGGCCGACCACGCGGTCATCGGCGCGGGGCCCCTCGAGTTTTACCCGGACACGGGCAAGACCGGGCAAGAGCTGTTCGCGCTCAACCGCATCAACGAG
Source organism: uncultured Opitutia bacterium (assembly GCA_903869665.1). GTDB lineage: Bacteria > Verrucomicrobiota > Verrucomicrobiia > Opitutales > Opitutaceae > CAIYUN01. The sequence continues at coordinate 3,076 of CAIPZZ010000012.1, forward strand.
CTGCACGCCGCGCACGGCTTTCGCGTCGTGTCGGGCGAGGGCGGACGACCGTTCGGTCTGGACCATTACGGCAAGGCGTTGCTCGTCGCTTGGGAGTTCAAACATCGCGCGGCCCTAGGGGACCCGAAGGCGACACTGGCCAGCCTCGCGGCAAAGGAGGGTCTCACGACGCGTTTTGCCGAACACATCTGGTCGGTCGTCAACCAACCCAAGCTCGGCTATCCCACCTCCAAGATAGTAGGCTGGTGGAAGCAGTTGCCCGCGCCGACGGCGGATCCAAAGGCGTCGCTCCTGGCGGCACGCGCCGCCAACGACGAGCTGCAAAATTACCTGACGACCTGGCCGAGCTGGTTTTTCGGACGCGGCGACGTGGCGGCGGGCGGCGCGGGCGACGAGAGCCCGCTGGTCTTCGACGACAAGTCACTGAAGGCCGTGCCAACATTCACCTACACCTACGCGCTCGCCAGCACGGGCGGCGGCGCGCGGGCCGGGCGGGGCGGCCGGGGCGCTGCCGGAGGGCTGCGGGCGGCCGGGGGTGGCGGCACCCGTGTTGTTGTCAATTTTGACAATCTCAACCCCACGCCCGGCGTGAAGCCCGTGGTCATCTGGCGCAACGCCCAGGTCGTCATCCGCGGCCCGGCCGCCGGGACTGGCGGGGCAAGCGCGCGCGGCCGGCGCGGCGGAGGGGCGACGGCGGCCGATGCTGCCGTGAGCGCTGCGGAAACTCAGGTTACCGGGGCTGACGCCCTGGCACTCCCACCGGCCGAGGCGGGTCAGGCGGTGGCCGGGGCGGCCGAAGCGGGCGCACGCGGGACGCGCGCGGCCGCCGGCCCAGTGCTCTCCACCCAATCCCTGCGCTCGCTGCTCCAAGCCGACACGGTGGCAAAATTGGCGTTTGGCCGCAGCCCCGAGGGCAGCGCGTTGGGGCCCGATGATTTTGCGACCACCGAGACCATCACGCTGGAACTCGCCGTCCCGCCCGGCGGCACCGCCTCCCTCCAGGTGGACGCCGAGCTCGGCGCGGACCGCAACGCCGTCTTGCGCCTCGTGCTCTCGAACAACGACACCGGCATGCCCGCGCGCGGCGGTCAGGCCCGCGTGCTCCTCGGCGACCCCGCCAGCGCCGGCTACAAAAATTTCCGCGCCGGCATGGCTGAATACGTCTCGCTCCTGCCGCCCAACTCCCACGGCGAGGCCAACCCGGCGGACAAGGACCCCGTGCCGCCCCCCTTCGACAGCACCTTCAACACACCGGAGCACGACGCCTTCGTGCTCCGGGTGAAATACCAGCGCACCGACCAGTTTCTTGCGGAAAACCTGCTCGACGCCGCCGACCGCGCAAAGCTGAACCAAGCGTGGAACGACCTCTTCGATGCATTTCCCTACCACGACGCCTACCTCGGCCTGCTCGCCGAGCACTACGAGGTTAAGCTGAAAAGCCCGCATATCGAGGACATGAACGCAGCCAACCTCGCCGCGCTCCCCGCCGAGATGCGCCCGCATGTCGAGCGGCTGCGGGCCGAGCGCGCCGCCGTGACCCGGGCGCAGGCACAGGCCGAGCCGGGGCACATCGAGGACGCGCTCGCGTTCGCCAACCGCGCTTGGCGGCGGCCGCTCACGGCGGCGGAGACGAGAAGCCTGCGGGCGTTTTACGAGAGAGCCAAAAAGGAGAACGGTCTCGGCCATGACGACGCCATCAAGGCGCTGCTCGCACGCGTGCTGGTCGCGCCGGCGTTTCTCTACCGCGTGGAGACCGTCGCGAGCGCAGCGGAAAAGCCGCTCGACAACTGGGAGCTGGCGAGCCGCCTGAGCTTCTTTCTGTGGGCATCCGTCCCCGACGATGAGCTGCGCCGCGCCGCCGCCGCCGGCGAGCTGGCCAAGCCCGCGTTGCTGGCGAAGCAGGTGCGGCGCATGACGTCCGACCCGAAGGCGCGCCGGCTCGCGACGGAGTTTTTCGGGCAATGGCTGGGCTTCTACCGCTTCGACGAGTATCGCGGCGTGGACACGGGCCGCTTCCCCGAGTTCACCGACGACGTGCGGGCGGCGATGTATGACGAGGCCGTCTCGACCTTCGAATATCTCGTGCGTCAGAACCGCCCGATGCGCGAGATGCTCAACGCCGACTACACATTTCTCAACCAGACGCTGGCGGATTTTTACGGCATCAAAAAGGACCTCGGCCCGACCGAGAAGATGACGCTCATCCAGGACACCAACGCCCTCAACCGCGGCGGCGTGCTGCGTCTTGGCGTAATGCTCACCACGACCTCCGCGCCACTCCGCACCAGCCCGGTCAAGCGCGGCGACTGGATCCTGCGTCGTCTCCTCGGCACACCCACCCCGCCGCCACCGGCCAATGCCGGCACGATCCCGCGCGACGACAAGGCGTTCAACGGCCAGACGCTCCGCGAGCAGCTCGACGCCCACAAGCGCAACGCCACCTGCGCCGCGTGCCACCTGAAAATTGACCCGCTGGGCTTTCCGTTGGAGGGCTTCGACCCCGTGGGCCGGCCGCGCGACAAATATCTCGACGGCAAGCCCGTGGATGTGACCGGCGAGTTCGCCGACAAGACCGTCATCTCCGGCACCGACGGGCTGCTGAAATTTTTGCAGGGCCAGGAAAAACAAATCACGCGGATGCTCGGCCGGAAAATGCTTGGCTACGCGCTGGGCCGCACGGTGCAGGCGTCCGACCGCCCGTTGCTCGACGAGCTGGCGGCGGCCGGCGGCGACGCCACGTTCGCCGACCTCGCCGTGAAAATCGCCACCAGCCGCCAGTTCCGCAACCACACCGCCGGCGAAGACGTGGCTGGACAGCCCTCCAGCGTCACGGCCAGCCTTTCCGACGGCAACCGCCCCGCCCCGTTTTGATTCCGCCGCGTCCATCCACCCTTCTCCCCCATCCGACCATGCGCCCCAACCCGAATTCCCTGCACACGTCACGGCGCCATTTCCTGCGCGGCATGGGTGTCGCACTCGCGCTGCCATGGATGGAGTCGCTGCCGCTGCTCGGACAGGTGGCATCGTCGGCCGCGGCCGCGAAAGCAGCCAACAAGCCGCCGCTGCGGATGGGCATCGTGTATTTTTCCAACGGTGTCGAGATGGAGCACTGGTGGGCCGAGGGCAGTGGCGCGGACATGAAGCTCGGCCCCGGCGTCGCCCCGATGCTGCCTCACCGCGAGGACATGGTGTTTGTCTCCGGCCTCTACAACCAGACAGCCTCCGTCTCCAGCAGCCCGCACCTCGGCCGTATGAACCTGCTCTCCGGCGAGCCGGTGAGCCTCGATCCCGCCGTCATCCGCGTCGGCACCTCGATGGACCAGGTCGTCGCCTCGCACATCGGTGGCCGCACCGCTATCCCTAGCCTCGTGCTCGGCATCGAGCCTAACGAACTGCGACTGGAGGACGGCCTCTCCATGATCTACGGCTCCAGCCTCTCGTGGGTCTCGCCCACCAAGCCGGCGACGAAAGAAATTTATCCCTCGCGCGCCTTCGACCGCCTCGTCGGTGACGGCACCGGCCGCAAACTCGACCGCAGCATCCTCGACGAGGTGAAGGCCGACTCGCAAAGCCTCCGCGCCAAGGTCAGCAGTTACGACAAGGCCAAGCTCGCCGAATACCTCGACTCCATCCGCGACATCGAGAAACGCATCGAGCACGCCGCGAAGGAGGAGCGCCTGGAGGGCTGGCACCCCACGCTGGAAAAGCCCGACATGCCCCGCCCCGCCAACGAGCTGCCGCAGAACATCCCGGACCACATGAAGCTCATGCTGGACCTGACGGTGCTCGCGTTCCAGATGGATAAGACGCGCATCGCCACGCTCATGCTCAACAACGACCTCTCGCAGATGAACTTCAAGTTCGTCGAGGGCGTGAAGGGCGCACTCCACCTCGACATCACGCACCACAAGCACGTCGCCGCCTTGGAGGCGATGCACCTCAAGACCAACCAGTATCACATCGCGCAGTTCGCCTACCTCGTGCAGCGCATGAAGGACATCAAGGAGGGCGAGACCACGATGCTCGACAACTCCATCCTCCTGTGTGCCTCCAGCCTCTTCGACGGCGACTCGCACAGCGCGAGCCAGCTCCCTGTGCTGCTTGCCGGCAAAGGCGGCGGCTCGCTCAAGACCGGCCGCGTGCTCAACTACCTCGACGGCGAGAACGACCAACGCCGCCTCTGCAGCCTGCACCTCTCGCTGATGGACCGTATGGGCGTCACACTCGACCGCTTCGGCGACACCAACCAACGCCTCGCCGGTCTGTGAAGCCGGGCCAGTCTTCGTGCGAGTCCGAACAGCGTTGCCTGCGCCAACGCCCACGCGCGCCTCACGCCTTCCTGCTATGAAAACCGCCCTGCCATTTTTCGCCCTGACGCTGCTCGCCGCCGGCTGCACCGCCGTGTCCGGTCCGCGCGCCACCACCTTGCCCCCACCGGCCAACGACACCCGCGTCTACGAGCTCCGGACCTACACCGCCACCCCGGGCAAACTCCCCGAGGTGCTCGCCCGTTTTCGGGACCACACGATGCGCCTCTTCGCTCGGCACGGCATGGTCAGTGTCGCCTACTGGACGCCCGCCGACGCCAAGGACGGCGCGGGCGAGAAACTCGTCTATCTGCTCGCGCACCCCAGCCGCGAGGCCGCCGTCGCCAACTGGGCCGCCTTCCGCGCCGATCCCGAATGGACCGCCGCCAAGGCCGCGAGCGAGGCCGGCGGCCCCATCGTGGCGAAAACCGAGTCGGTGTTTCTCGCGCCCACCGACTACTCGCCCGCGCTCGCGGCGGCGCACACAGGCGGCGCGGCGCGCGCTTTTGAGCTGCGGACCTACACCGTCCCATCGGAAAAGCTCGCCGCGCTCGATGCCCGCTTCCGCGACCACACCACGCGCCTTTTCGCCCGGCACGGCATGACCAGCGTCGCCTACTTCCACCCGCTCGACGCCGACAAGGGCGCGGCCACCACACTCGTCTATTTCATGGCCTACCCCAACCGCGAGGCCGCCGTCGCGTCGTGGACCGCCTTCCGCGCCGACCCCGAGTGGCAGGCCGCCAAGGCCGAGTCCGAGCGTAAGGACAACCTCTTACCCAAGACCGCTTCGGTGTTTCTGGTGCCGGTGGATTTCTCGCCGATGCGGTGAGCAGACCTCAATCAGGATAATAGCTGAAGCCGGTCTTTGGGTGATACCAGTAGGAGATGCCGGCATTGTTGATGAAATAAGTGAAGTGGAAGTCATCGTCGGCCAGTGGGGCGAACTCTTGGATATGCGAGCGCACCCACGCGTGCTTGAAAACATAGCTGTCGAGGCTGGGCGGGTAATGGCCGGTCTGGCGTTTGGTCTCCTCGGCGTAATAGACGATGGCCACCGCGTCCTCTTGGAGCTGCGCCCACTTGAGCATCTGGCAAGTTTGCCGCAACAGCAGGGTGCCGCCGAGCAGGATAATGATCCACGCAGCAGTCCTTCGGCGACGCAACGCGACCAACAGAATCCCAAAGGCGAGAATGACGCCCAGCACGACGAAAAGTCCCTGCATCACCTCGCCATCGGTGTAGTAGGTGCTGGGGATGAGCAGGCAAAGCGGGCCGATGATCGCGACCGCGATGCCGGTCAGCATCGGCCACGAGATGTCCGGCGACGACGCGAACGGCTGGCTGGGTGTGGTCATGGGGCAACGCGCGTCCGACGGCGGAGAAATGCGGCGACGAGCGCCACCGCGCCGGCAATCAGCGCGACTGTGGCCGGCTCGGGGACAACCGGAACACTAGGCGTGGTCGCGGGATCCACGGGCTGGAGGCCGGCCGCGTCGTATTGCTGCTTGGTCTCCAACACCACCGCGCCGCTCACGGGCGTGACGAGCTGGGCGCGCACGGCGAGAGCGACCGCCCCAGCACGATTGGCCGGGCCGGTGTCGCGCAGGCGCGTGACCTCGTCGGCCGCCCAAAGGCGGGCGAGATGTCCGCCGAAGTCGGCGTTGAGTTCCTTCGCGCCCGTCGGCCCGGCTGCCCCGGCCGGCAAGAGCGCGCGGACGGCCACCGGATCGCCGCCGCGCCGCTCGCGCAAGACGCGCGCGATGTCGTCGCCGAGCGAGCCGAGCCGCGCGACCGGCACGAGGTCGGGCTTGTCCGCCAGAGCATCGCGCAGGGCGTTCGGCCCGTCCACAGCGGGAAACGCTAGCACCTTCACCTGTCCTGGCCGGCGCGCGAAATCCTGCTCCAACGCCTCCCGGCCGAGCCACGTCACCGGCTGCGCGCCGTGTAACCAGAGGATCGCGCCGCCGCCGCGCGACAGCACATGGTCAAACGCCTTCGCCAGCGCCGCGCCGCTGTCATGGCCGCCGCGAAACGTCCGCGCGCGCAGCCACGCGGCGGTGGCCTGCGGGTTGCCCTCGGGCGCGGCCTCGACCTCGTCACCCGCGACCAGCACGGGAGGGCTCTGCCCGGCAGGGAGTTTTTCTAGCAGGGCGGCGAGCGCGGCGGCGGTGGGCGCGAGGCCGGCCGACCCGTCGAGCACGATGGCCAGTGTGCCCGTCGCTGCCGGACGCGGGTGAAACTCCTGCGTGAACACGCCCTCGGCGATGCGCGGAAACACCGCCCGCACCGCGCCCGCTCCCGGCGCGCGTTGCACCGTCACGCCGAGGCCGGGCGAATTGAACCCCGCGTGCGCCACTCCCGCGCGCAACGCGTGCGCGCCGCCCGGCGCGGGTTCGTCGCGGGCGTTCAACCCGACGGCGGCCAGCGGCTGCCACGACTCGATCCAGACCGCGTGCTTCAGCTCCGCCAGTGGCGTGAAATTTTGCTCCACGATGCGCGGCAGCAGCAGCCGCGCGGCGTCGGGCCGGTCGGTCACAAGCGGCACGCTGATGCCAAGACGCACTTTCATCTGGCCGCCGCCCGGCTGGATGGGGAAGCATTGCACGAGCACCTGGTCGGGGCCGTGGTGGGTCACGAGCACCGGGTCGCGCCGCTGCCGCACGGCCACTTGCTGGTAGGCCGCGCGCACCTCGCCGCCGCCGCCGAACGCCGCCTCGCGCTCCTCGCCGTCAATCCAGAGCGTTAGCCGCGACACCACCGCCCCCGGCGGCAGTTGCACCACGGCGCGTGCCTCGCGCTGCTGAAACTGGTGGTCGTTTCGGAACACCAGCGTCCACTCGAGGTAGCCCAGCGCCGCGTCGCCGTCCACATGGCCGTCGAGCCGCGACTCGACAAGATAGAGCGCTTTGAGTCGCTGCCCGACGCGGGCTGCGCCGAGGCTGTCGTCCCAGATCCACTCGTCGGTGTCGCCCCGCCCGCGCATGGTGTTGAGCGCACCCGACCGGCGCGGCGCCGGCACGCTGTTGTAAGCCCGGCCCGTCACACGGTAGTAGGCGAGCTGGTAATTTTCCGTAGTGCTTGCGCCTAGCAACGCCTCCAAGAGCCTGCGCCGTCCTTCGCCCGAACGCCACACCTCGGAATAGGAGCCGGCCAGCAGCCGATCCTCGCTGCCAATCACGCGGAGCACCCGGACGGCGCTCGCCATCTGTTGGGTAGTGCCGTCGTGGATCCGATACACGGCCCAGATTGTCAGCGCGCCGGGGATTTCTACCGCGATCAACAATGCCACCGCCGCAACCCAGCCGGTGGCGATGCCGGGCAGCATGACGCCCTCATGTCCCGCCCGCAGCCTGAGCAGATGCCACAGTTTCAGTGCGGCAAAAATGGATGCCAGCGGCGAAAGCGGCAGGAGGCCGAGACCGAAGGCGAGGATCGCGACGGCCGCGTAGGGCACGACAGGCAAAAAACAAACCGCATAGAACGAAGTCACCCCAAAGGTGATAGCATTGAGCCAAGCCGCGCGGCGCAGCCGCGCCGAACCGCCCTTTTTCCAAGCGAAAAGTGCATAGGCGTTGGCTGCCGGCACCAGTGCGATGGCGAGCACATGGAACCAAGTTGGGATGGGATCAAAAAAAACCTCGCTCCAGATGTGTGTCACCAGTTCAAGAAGCAACGCCGCCGCCGGCACCAAGATTCCTAAAAATACCAAGGTAGCCTTGCCAAACCAGCCCATCTCAAGCGACGGCAAGGGGCGGATCGTAGCGGGAGTGACTGGCGGCGGGCCGAGGCGGGCGAGCACACGCTCGACATCGGTCTGGTTGACAAGCGAGAGGCCGGCCTTTGCCAGTTCCTCCTCAACGCGGGCGCGCAAGTCGGCGGCGACTTCGTCGGCATCGGCTCCGGTGGCGGCGCAGGCGGCGCGGTGGGCAGCGAGGTAGCGGTCGAGGGTTTCGCGGGCAGAGTCAGTCCAGTTGGTGTTCATGGGAGGGGCGGGGTTGGTCAGTCGGGACGGCGCAGGGCGCGGCAGGCGGCGAGTAATTCGGCAAGGTGCGTATCCATCAGCGCGGCGGCTTTTCGGCCCGCTGGGGTAAGAGTATAGTATTTGCGGGCGGGACCGGCGGGCGACTCCTCCAGCCGGGTCTTGACCAACCCCTGCACACGCAGACGGGAGAGGAGCGGGTAGAGCGTGCCCTCGGTCACGCCGAAGCCGGGCAGATCGGCGAGCTGCTTCACGAGGTCGTAGCCGTGTCGTTCGCCAACGGAGAGGAGGTTGAGCACGCAGAGATCGAGCACGCCCTTACGGACCTGGACGGTCCAGTTTTCTAGCGGGTCGGGCGAGTCGGCGGGCGGGGCCATGCCGCTACTTTGTTTCGCGAGGTAGCTGGCGTGTCAAGGGACGAAAAGATTATTTTTGCCTATGGAGCCGTGACGCTCTGGTCGCCGTCTGGATCGGAAGTGGCGCAGGCTTCCAGCCTGCAAGGCAGGAGGCAGGCAAGGATTCCTGCGCTACTTTGCCTGCGCCCGCCGGAGATTATCGCAGACGATGGCGGCGGCGGCGGCGGCGTTGAGCGACTCGGCTGCGCCGTGGCGCGGGATGGTCACGCGGCGCGTGACGCGCGCGGCCACGGCGGGCGAGAGGCCGCGGCCCTCGCTGCCGATGACGAGCACGGCGTCGCGCAGCGGCGGCAGGGCGTGGACGCTCTCGCCGACGAGGTCGCAGCCGAGCACGGGCGCTGTGCAGCCGGCGAGCG
>CAIPZZ010000013.1 GCA_903869665.1 uncultured Opitutia bacterium
CCCCAGCTTTTCGCGCCGCTCTCCATGCGGGCGGCGAGGTTCACGTTGTCGCCCATCATCGTGTAGTTGAAACGCGTGCGGCTGCCCATGTTGCCGATCATGCACACGCCGCTGTTGAGGCCGATGCGCGTCTGCATGTTCCAGACGATCTGCGGCCATTTGTCGCCCTCGGCCTTCCACTTGGCGCGCAGCTCGGCGAGCTTGCGGTGGACGAGCTGGGTAGTCACGCAGGCGCGGTAGGCGTGGTCGGGCAGCGGCACGGGCGCGCCAAACATCGCCACCACGGCGTCGCCGATGTATTTGTCCACCGCGCCTCCCTGCTCCTGCACGATGTCGGTGCAAGCGGTGAGGTATTCGTTCATCAGCTCGACGAGCGGGCCGGACTTGAGTTTCTCGGAAAAGGTGGAGAACGCCTGGATGTCGCTGAAATACGCGGTGATCTCGTCGTCGTGACCGCCGAGCTCGGGCGGCTTGCCAGAGTCAATGATCTTGCTGACGAGCGCGGGAGAGACGTAGGTGCCGAACATCCCCTTGATCTCCTGCTTGGCCTTCTGCTCGACGAGCACACGGCGGCCAACCTCGAAAACCTGCAACGAGACAAAGCCCAGCACCGGTCCGACCAGCGGCAGCCACAAGCTCCACTGCGCCCAGGAGAAATACGCCGCGCCCACGTAGATCGCCGGCAGGCCGAGCGAGTAGAGCGCGTGGTCGCGAAGCTTGCGCTTGGAGAAAAACATCAGTCCCGCCACCCCGCAGCCAAACGCGCCGAGCCAGACCGGAACCGTAGGTGCCACGGTGGCATAATCCTCGCCCAGCACATTTTCTATCGCGTTGGCGTGGACCAGCACCAGCGCGGTCAGGGGATTGAGCGGAGTTGGACCAAAGTCCGCCAGCGCGTCGGCCGTCTCGCCGACCAGCAGGATTTTCCCCTCGATGGGTGGTAGTGTGACATCCAGCCCGTGGACGTATTTTTTTTCCAAGCCCGCATACAGCTTGCTGTAGCCGTAGATGTTGAAACCCGGTTGGTCGTGTCGGTAATTGACCAGGAACGCCCCGCGCTCGTCGATGGGTATTTTCCGCCGCGCATCCTTGGTCTGAATCGTGATGAACTTGCCGAGCTGCACGGTCACATCTTCCGGTCTGGCGTGTAAAAATTGGATCACGCTCTGCAGGGACAGCGTGGGATACACGTTTTCCCCGATGCGCACGACCTGTGGGATCCAGCGGCGAAAGCCGTCCGTGCCGGGGGGGGTGTCCACAAAGCCCACTTCGGCTGACTGCGCCAGCTTGCCCGCCGGCAGCAGCATGGTGGGCTGGGAGGGGATCCGGGAGAGGTTTCCCTCGACCTTGGTGATCGGGTGCACGCGCGCCGCCTTGGCCACCGGATTCTCCGGCGAGATGCCGCCTTCCTCGACTTTGGCGCGCACCGCGCCAAACACGACCTTCATCCCGTCTTCCTGCCCCGCCTGGGCGCGACTGGCAAAATAGTCGTCAACCGGCTCCTTGTCGTCTGTCATGCCTTTGGTCGGCTCGGTGAAAAGGATATCCCAAGCCACCACCCCGGTTTTGGCCGCTCCCGCCATCAGGAGCAGGTCCCCATGGCGAGTTCTGTCCCAAGGCCAGCGGCCAAACTCATGCAGGCTCACCTCGTCAATGCCGAGCACCGCCAGCCGGTCCTCCTTGGGCGTCGGCTTAAATTTGGCCCGCAGCTGGGTCCGGTAATCAAGCGTTTTGTTTTCGAACTGCTGAAACCAGTCCAGCCGGGACAGCCCGAACACCACGGCGAAGAACGCCACCGCGGGCAGCAGGTGCGCCTGGAAAAACTTTGGGACGGATTTTTTCATCGCGCGGCGACTCTGGCGGCGGCCCCGCGCGGGCCAAGCGGAAAATTCCCGCCGGCCTATGCGGCGAGGTCGGCGATGGGGCGGGGTCATTCGCCTGGCGCAGCCGACTGCAATTCGCTCATGCCGAGCGCGGGGCCTCGATTTGCAGGTCAATGCGGTCGAGCAGCGGGCCGCTGATGGGTGAGGCTGACTTCACTTGCGCGCGGGCATGATAGCTTAGTAAAACACGTTCCGGTCGAGCGAGCGGTATTGGATGGCTTCGAGTAAATGAGGCTGGGCGATGGCGTCGCAGCCGGCGAGGTCGGCGATGGTGCGGGCGACTTTCAGAATGCGGTCGTAGGCGCGGGCGCTGAGGGCGAGCTGCTCCATCGCGTGCTGGAGCATCTCGGCTAGTGGGGCGTCAATGGCGCAGTGCGCCTTGATCTGCGCGTGCGTCATACGGGCGTTGGCGGTGATTTTGGTGCCTTTAAATCGGGCGAGCTGGCGCTCGCGGGCGGCCTGCACACGCTCGCGAATGGTCGCGGAGGATTCGCCTGGCTCAGCCGACTGCAACTCACGGATGCCGAGGGCGGGGGCCTCGATGTGCAGGTCAATGCGATCGAGCAATGGCCCGCTGATACGGGCGCGGTAGCGTTGGATCTGCGCGGGCGCACAGCGACACTCGCGACGCGGGTCGCCGAGGTAGCCGCAGGGGCAGCGCTTCGTTGCCTTTCCACCACCTGACCATCTCAGCGTCTCACCCCCAAAAACCGGGCTACCCGAAGACCCTTGTGACCATCGGTGACCACATCAGGAAGCGTCGCCTAGATTTGGGCCTGTTCCAGCGGCAGGCAGCAGCCCAAATCGGGGTTGATGAGGGCTCGGTGTGGGGCTGGGAAAAGCGCGGGACGAAGCCCGAACTGCGGCACCTGCCGGGAATCATCAGGTTCCTCGGCTACAACCCCTTACCGGAGCCGGCAGACCTCCCGGCTCGGCTCGTTGGGCTCGCTCCAGCCGTGGGATGGATCGGGTGGCGTCGGCCCGGTTGATTGGGGTTGATCCCTCGACTCTGGCCCGATGGGAAACTGGTCGCCGGAAGTCCTCCGGCTGGCATCTGGACGCCCTCAAAATGCTGCTCAAAACCGGCCCATAAATCGCAAAGGCAACGAATCCTTCTTGGCCGATGGTTCGTTGCCTTTCCACCACTACGCTAACATACGGAGAACGACTCGCCGGTGAGGCCGGACTCGTCGGTGTGAAGGTTGCGGACAGGGAAGGGCCGCAGGTCGGCAGGCACGTAGCCACCGGGCTGGAGGAGCGCCACATCGCTGGGCACGAGCTAGGCCGAGGGGATGCCTGTCGCGGCGCACTTTGGCGTCGGTGGCGACCATCTGGGCGAAGGTTGCGATGGCCTTCTCTGCCTTGGTCTCCTGAAGGAAAACCGCTTACACCAACTGTGTGCGGGGAATGCCCGCCTTCAGGCAAGCGGTGGCTTCGTGCCAGTTGGCGACATCGTGGCCCTGCTCGCAGTTGCCCTGCTCGTAGAGATGGAAGGCGTAGTCGCTAATTTCTTGCTCGCTGGGTTCGCGTGCAATGGAGGGCGCAGGTGATTTGATTTTCATGGGTGAGATGGCGGACGATTCGCGGAAGATTTTCTCGGCGTCCGCTCCAATGGATAATACATGCAAATTTCGCCGCCTGACATGGGGTCTTGCCCTACCTTATCACCTTATCGGGCGGTATTTTTCATGTTGGAGGTTAGGTAGGAGCGGGTTGGAGATGAGACGAGCCCAACCGGGCCAATGCTTCAGGCCCAACGGGCTCCTCCGGTTGCCATGGCAGCCAGGCGGTGCGCGTGGCGTGCTTTGTCACCACCTCGCGCAGGTAACGGTGTTCGGATTCCTCGCGGCGTTGAAGCAGAGGGTCGCACGAGCCACTGTTGAGCAGGCTTTGATTGATGACCCACGCGAAAGGTTCGATATGCGCGCGGCGCAAATCTACTTGGAGAGCAGCGGCCTCGTGAACCGGCGTGGCTTCTGGCAGCGTGACGAGCAGGATGTGGGTGAAGATAGGATCGCGGAGTCGCTCCGAAAGCTGCATCACTTCCACCGGCTGGGTGCTGCGTCCCTGACGTTCCAGTTCGCGATGATACGCCTCGCTGGCATCGAGCAACAGCAGGG
>CAIPZZ010000014.1 GCA_903869665.1 uncultured Opitutia bacterium
CCTTCCCCCCGCCGCCCAGCGGCGCGGTGGCCCCGCGCGTGCTCGCCGCGCCGCTTCGCTGGCGGCTCGGCGCGCTGCGGGCCGCTCGCCCGCCGCCCTGCCGCCAACGCCGGCCAAGCCGGCGGGCGGCCGAGGGTAGGCGCTCCCTGCAACACCCGCGCCCCGGAAGCATCCCCACTCAATCTCCGCGCCAATGCCCAAGGCCCCACGCGCGCGTTTTTACCCGTCGCAATGTTCGCCCGCGTGCGGGGGTTGCGCCGCTGCGCTGCCCGCTTATGCCTTGGTTTGCTCCGCCGTGCCGAGAATCCGCTTGCTTGCTCGCCGCCCATCGGCGATTTGTCCGCCTTACATTTTCGTCAGCCGGTAACGACCCGACAGAAAACCGCGAATTTGCTTAGGAGTCGCCACCGAGCCTGCGCCCAACTGGGCGCGGCTTGGTTGCGTTCCTAAAAGGCGCTTCGCGGTGCCTCTGTCGGGCGCGCCTTGTCGCGCCCTCTGCGTTTTCTGGTTGGCCCACCCACAATGAACTCTCGCCCCGCCTCCCGCCTTGCCGCCCTGCTGGTGTTTCTCGCCGCCGCTGGGGCCGCGACCTACTGGCGCAACGGCGGCACCGGCACCGTCGGGGCGGAGCCGACCGCCGCCGCCGTCTCACCCGCCGTCAGCAACAGCCTCAACCCCGTCCTTCCCGGCGACGCCACGCACCCCGGCTTGACGGTCGTTCCGGCCAAGGTGTCCATGCCCGCCAACGTGCGCTTGCGCGCCTCGTTCAACGACGGCCCCCACGATCCGCAGCAGCTCACCCCTGACCAGCGCATCGCGGCCGTCGGCCAAGTCCTAATCGCCAACAACGCGCCGGACGATTCGATCACCGCCGCCACGCTCGCGCCCGATGCAGTGACGGCTACCAGCCCCGCCGCCGGTTCTTTCACCGGCCCTCGCATCACGTCAGGCGCGTTGTCGGCGAACCAACTCGCCAGCGGCGCGGTGCCGAGCCCGCAATTGGTTTCTGGCGCGGCAGCGGCCAATTTCAACGCCAGCGGCCCGACCGGCGCGGCCAGCAGCGAGCTGGCTTCGTCCGCCACGGGAAATACGGCCGCCTTGGTGAACGCCCTGTCTGTCAAAATTGGCAGGGGGGATCTCTGGCAGCAGCGCGTCAATGGGACGCCTCCCTCTGCGCGCGGCTTGAATACGGCCGTGTGGACGGGCAGCGAAATGATTGTCTGGGGTGGAAGCGGCAGCGGCAACCTTAACACCGGCGGGCGCTACAATCCGGCGACGGATACTTGGACGGCGATGAGCACCACCGGCGCGCCCACCGGGCGCTACGCGCACACGGCAGTGTGGACTGGCAGCGAGATGATTGTCTGGGGCGGTATCAGCGACAGCAGCTTTTTCGGCGACGGAGCGCGCTACAATCCGACGACCAACACTTGGACGCCAGTGACCAGCACCGGCGCGCCCACTGCGCGCGGCTTGCACACGGCAGTTTGGACAGGCACTGAAATGATCGTCTGGGGCGGCTTAATCAATGGGCCAGACATCGTCGGCAGCGATTTCAACAACGGCGCGTGTTACAATCCGGCGTCCAACACTTGGACGCCGGTGAACACCACCGGCGCGCCTGCCGCACGCGAGCAACACACGGCGGTGTGGACGGGCAGCGAAATGATTGTCTGGGGTGGCGTGAATTACAGCGGCAGTGGCGGCACCCAAGTCGCCCTCCACGACGGCGCGCGCTACAATCGGACGACCAACAGTTGGACGGCAATGAGCGCCACGGGCGCGCCCGCCGTGCGCTCGGGTCACACGGCTTTGTGGACAGGCACGGAACTGGTCGTCTGGGGTGGAGCCTACTACAACGGAGTGTCCGTTATCGCTTTGAACGACGGCGCACGCTACGCCCCGGCGGCGGATACTTGGACAGCGGTGAGCACGACCGGCGCTCCCTCTGCGCGCCAAAATCACAAGGCCGTTTGGACTGGTAGCGAGATGATCATCTGGGGTGGCGAAGAACCAGCCGGCAACTATTTGAACGACGGCGGGCGCTACCATCCGGCAGACAACAGTTGGACGACGGTGACCACCATCGGCGCACCTGCTGTCGCGCGCTACGAACACACGGCGGTCTGGACGGGTAGCGAGATGATCGTCTGGGGCGGCTTTGGCGACCCGAACTCTGTTTTGAACGATACTTGGACCTACCGGTCCTATCCGCCAACTTATGTGTCTCTGGTCTTTGGCCCGATTGTTTCCGGAAACACCTACACGGTGCAGCGCAGTGCGGATTTGTCCGCAACAAGCTGGCTTCCCTTGACCGGTGCGACGCAGACCGACGTTGGCTCCGAACGGACGGTCATTGATTCTCAGGTGACAGGTTCAAAAGCATTTTACCGCGTGTTGATCACCGCCCCGTAAAATTTCAGGGGCCGAAAAACGGGGTGGCCGCGAGCCACCGTCACGCCCGCCGCCGCCGCCGCTTACCCTTGCTGCGTCGGCCCCCAGCTCAGGACGACGTCGCTGGTCGGCGGCTCGCCAAACGCACGCTCCACCGCCGGCATCAAGGACAGGCGCACCATCGCCATTTTTTCGCCATTTTTGCCCATAGATTTTCCGTCTGAAAAGGCCCGTGCCTGCATGCTCGCGCCGCCCTCTGCAATCATTGCCTGTTTATTTGCAGTCCCGTGCTCACACCTTTGGCGCGTTTGCCATGCGGTGCCGTCATCGCCATTGTTATTCTCCTGTTAATTGCAGTCGAGCGAGCAGGGCGGGAACATCGCCCAAACCTCGCCCAAAAGCCCATTTGTAAACTGGGTGGCCCCGAGGTCACAGCCCCGGCAAGTCACGCAGCACACGGGCAGCAATCGGCGCTTCGTCATCAAGCAGCGTGGCAAAGTCGGCCAAGTCCGCCACCGGGCGGCCGTCGCGCCGCGTCATCCCGGCAAAGTCGAATCCATCCACGCTGATTGCCCCCGCCCCATGAAGCTGTTTCTGCCAGCGTTCCGCCGCCTTCCAGCCCTCGTCATCGTCATGGATGAAAATGCGGACGTGTTTGCCGGCGAACAGCGGCAGCGCGTCGTCAGGAATTGAGTGGCCCGCGCCGGCCATGCAGACGGGGGCCACGCGGCCAACGTGCAGCCCTTCCCACCATGCGACCAGCAGCGCCGCGCAGAAATCCGGCCCGCCCTCGCACAGCAAAACCACCAGGCGGTCGCCAATCTCCGCCGCGCCGATGGGCCATGATGCTTCCACGCCGGGCAGGCTCTTGGCTTTCTTGCCGCCGATGCCCGACCAC
>CAIPZZ010000015.1 GCA_903869665.1 uncultured Opitutia bacterium
AGTTTAAGCACGGGCGTCTGGCCGGTGGGCTTGGCGACGCGCAGTAGCGCGATGTCGCTGCCGACCGCGCCGATGATGCCCGACCAGGTGAGGGTGCCGCCACCCAGCGGCCGCACCACGAGCCGCTCGTTGTCGCCGAGCACATGGAGGTTGGTCACGACGACCTCGATATTGCGGATCGTGGCGAGAAATCCTGTCGCCACACCCTTGTCGCCCTCGATGAGCACGATGCCGGCCATCTGCTCGGCGGTGAGCGCCTGTCGGCCTGCCGCGGCGGGACTGGCGGGCGGTCCGCCGGGGGCGTCGGTTTCGTATTCCACCACAAAGCCGCGCGCGGCGAAGGTGGTGGGGGCATCATTCCAGGTCGGCTGGCGCGTGTCCGCACTCTGGCCGGAATAAAATTGCAGGCGGTTCTCCGCGCTCCGGAGGTTGTCGGGCTGGCGCGGGGCCCAGTTGGTGTAGGTGAAGTTTCCCTCGCTGTTGACCCATTGCCAGGCGTCCGGCCCCTCTGGCGTAGGTGCCTTGAAGCCGCCGAGGAACGGGCCGTTCAGGTAGCTGGCATCGGCTGGCGACCAGTAGCGCTCGTCGTCGGCTAGTTTGAACACAAACTGGTTCTCCTCCGCCGAGCCGATGGTGGCGAGGTGACCGTTATGGGCGGTCGCCCAAGCCTGAGCGGCGTCCCAGCGGATGCCGGCGGGCGCGGCGACGGGTTGGTAGGAGTGTCCGTTGCCGCCTTCGGCCGCCGGCCAGCGGGTGACAGGGCCGGGATCAAGGCTCCCGGCCGCGTCGGCGGCCCTAGCATCGGGCACGAGCGCGAGCGCCACGGCCAAGCCAAGCTGCGGCACAGCACGAAGGTGAGGGTGAAAACGGAGCATCATGGCGGGGCGGGCCACCCGCATCGCAATCATCTCAGTCCCGCGCTGGCAAACCCAAAGACTCCCGCCTCCCTGCGCCTGATGCGGCGTATCATCTCCGCTTCAGACCGGCCTTTCCGAGCGCAATCACGCTTGCCCCGCGCGTCGCGCCCTGCCGGTGTCTGCGCCGATGCCGCGCCGTCTCCAGCTCTTCGCCGTCCTGTTCGCGTGGCTGCTCGCCACGGGCAGCCAGTGGGATGCTGCGCAGGTGTTCGCGTGGGGCAAGATGGTCGCCGATTACTCGCGCACGATGCCAGTGCTCGACGCCATGCGGCTGACCTTCACCCCGGGTAACGAGTGCGATATCTGCACCGCCGTGGGTGCGGCCAAACAACAGCAGCAGGACGGCCCGGCGGCACCCGCCGCCAAATGGCCGGCAAAAATCCTCCTCGTGTTCCAGCCCGCGCCGATGCTCGTCTTCGCTGTGCCCGAGCTTTCCCCGTGGACGCATCTCGACCGCATCACCGTGCTGGGCGCGTCACGCGCCAGCCCGCCCGTCCCGCCGCCGCGCGCAGCCTGAGTTGAACTTGTCGCCGTCCGCCTGCGCGTGGACGCGATTTTTGTCTGGAGACGCGGCGGCCTCGTCGCGTGTCACCCGTGCCGGGGTCGGTGCGGCTCCGTTTGCCCAATCGCGCGCCGCTGCGCGCCCCTCTTCAACCCCAGCTCCCTTTGTTCGCGCCATGAATGCCTTTGTCTGTTCCGCCCTCGTCTTCACGCTGGCCGCCGCGCTCCGCGCCTCGGCCGCCGGCAACAACGTTTCCCCGCCCCCGAGCGGCGAACCCCGCAGCCTGCCCACCGAGCATGTGACCGCCGCGCCCGCCGCCAGCCCGGCGCGCTCACCCTTTGTGGCGCCGCACGCCGCCAGCTCCATCGGGGCCGTCCGCATCGCCGAGACGGTCAACGCGGTGGACACCGAGGACGCGTTGAAATACCTCCCCAGCCTTTTCCTGCGGAAGCGCAACAACGGCGACACGCAGGCCGTCCTTGCCACCCGCGCGTGGGGACTGAGCTCCAGCGCGCGCAGCCTCGTCTATGCGGACGGCGTGCTGCTCTCCGCGCTCATCGCCAACAATAACAATATCGGCGCCCCGCGCTGGGGCCTCGTCGCTCCTGCCGAGATCCAGCGCATTGACGTGCTCTACGGACCGTTCTCCGCCGCCTACGCCGGCAACTCCATGGGCGCAGTCGTCGAGATTACCACGCGCATGCCGGAAAAATTCGAGGGCACACTCCAGCAGACGGAGGCGTGGCAGACGTTTTCCCAATACGGCACGACGGACTCCTACTTCACCAACCAGACCGCCCTCAGCGTCGGCGACCGGCAGGGGAAATTCTCCTATTGGCTCAGCGCCAACCAGCAGGATAGCCACAGCCAACCCCTCACCTATGTCACCAACGCCACGTTCCCCGCCGCGACGACGGGCGGCTTCGCGGCCAAGAACAAACTCGGCGCGGCGGCTAATGTCGTCGGCGCGGGTGGCCTCCTCGACACCCGGATGAACAACGGCAAGGCCAAGCTCGCCTATGATTTCACGCCCACACTCCGCGTGGCCTACACCCTCGGTCTCTGGCGCAACGACGCCGACTCCTCCGTCCAGACCTACCTGCGTGACTTGGCGGGTGTCCCGACTTACAAGGGGCTCGCCGGCTTCGCTTCGGGTTACTACCACCTGATCCAGCGCCATTCCTCGCACAGCCTCACGTTCGAGAGCGACACCAAGGGTGGGTGGGATTTTTCCCTGGCCGCGTCGCTCTACCATTACGACCGCGACGCGCAGCGCAGTCCCGCCGCCGCCCCCGCCGCCGGCACGACCTTCGCCCCCGCGGGCAAGCTCGCCGTCCTCGACGGCACCGGCTGGACCAACCTCGACTTCAAGGCCGTCTGGCGGCCCGACGGTTTGGACGGCGCGCACGTCGTCTCCTTCGGTCTGCACGACGACCACTACAAGTTGATCAATCCCACCTTTAACACTGCCGAGTGGACCGCCGGCCCCGCCACCACCGTTTCCAGCGAGGGCGACGGCAAAACCCGCACGCAGGCCGTCTGGGCGCAGGACTCCATCCGCCTCACCCCCGCGCTGCGGCTAAACCTCGGCCTCCGCTACGAGGACTGGCACGCCTACGATGGCTACAACGTCTCCGGCACCGCCTCGGTCACCCAGCCCAGGGTCAACGCCGCCAACTACTCCCCCAAGGCCGTGCTCTCGTGGCAGGCCGCCCCCGGCTGGAATGTCACGGGCTCCGTCGCCAAGGCCTACCGCTACGCCACCGCCTCAGAGCTTTACCAGCTCGTCACGGTTGGTGCCACGCCCACCTCGCCCAACCCCAACCTCAAGCCCGACGACACCCTCGCCGCCGAGCTGCGGGTCGAGCACGTCACCGAACATGGCCGCGTGCAGCTCGCGCTGTTTCAGGACGACGTGCACAACGCGATTATTTCGCAATACCTCCCGCTCGGGTCCGGCTTCGCCAGCTATTTATCGAATGTGGACCACATTCGCCTGCGCGGCCTCGAGCTTTCCGGCGAGCAGCGCGACCTCCTCGCCCCCGGCCTCGACTTTGCCGGAAGCGTCACCTGGCTCGACGCCCGCACCCTCGCCCTGACCGGCGGTGCCAGCGCCACTTCGCCCTCGCCGGCCGCCTCCATCGGCAAGCGCGTGCCCAACGTCCCCGAGTGGCGCGCCACCGCGCAGCTCTCCTATCGGCCCGACGACCGCTGGACGCTCTCTGTCGCCGGCCGCTACAGCGGCAAGCTCTACACCACCCTCGACAACGCCGACGTGAACCCAAACGTCTATCAGGGCTTCACCTCCTGGTTCGTGGCTGACCTGCGCGCCCACTACCGCATCAGCGACCGCTGGGCGGCCAGCGTCGGGGTGGACAATGTCCTCAACCGGAAATATTTCCTGTTCCACCCGTTCCCGCAGCGCACGTTCATCGCCGACGTGAGCCTCAAGTTCTGACCGGCGCCGCATCCGTCATGTCCGCCACGCCCGCCCCATCCACCGCCCCCGTCCCGCCGCCCGGCGGGGCGGGCGCGCTTTACCGCGCCGTGTGGCGCTGGCATTTTTACGCCGGCATACTGGTCGCGCCCTTCGCCATTTTCTTGGCCATCACCGGTGCGATTTATCTCTGGAAACCGCAATACGAAGCGTCGCGCTACCGCGAGCTTTTCACCGCGCCGGTTCCGTCCGGCTCGACCACGGTGAGCGCCGCCGCCCAGCTCGCCGCCGCCCAAGCCGCCGTGCCCGCCGCGTGGCTCTCGCTCGCCACTGTCTTCCTGCTCGTGACCGGCCTGCTCTGGACCAAGGGCGCGGGCCAGTGGTATCGCACGCTCTCCGCCGCCGTCGGG
>CAIPZZ010000016.1 GCA_903869665.1 uncultured Opitutia bacterium
GGCCCCGACATGGCCGCTGATGATCGGCAGGCCATAGACGCGTGCTTTCGGGTGGACGGGCAAGCCGAGCTTGCCCGCGCGCTCGCTGAGGCTGGTCGTCGTGCGCTTGCCCTCCGCCAATTCAATCTCGGTGAGCGACTGGTAGGGGCTCTGGCCGATGGAATAGACCGACAGCCGGAAAAACATGTCGCGCATCGTCGAGTTGCCCGCGAGCACGACCTCATAGATCGAGTGCGCCGGCACGGGGAACTCCGCGATCGCCCGGCTCAGGTAGCCGACGAGCGTGCGTTGGAGAGTCTTGGTGCGATCCTCGGTGTCGTATTGGATGCGTGCCATCACGTCGGAGCCACCGAACCGCTGCGGGTTCTCGAACGACGAATCCGCAATGACCTCGCCCGTCTCCAGATTCAGCAGCCGGATGACAATGGTCGTCGTGCCGAGATCAATCGCCAGCCCGTGCAACGGCCCCGAACTGCGGTCAATCTCCACGCCGTCGAGCAGGATACGGTCGCCGTCGCGCGTGACCGCCGGGTCGAGTTCCCACGCGCGCGCGCCGGTCGGCAACTCGAAGGCGTGCTTCTCAATCTTCATCGCACCGCGCCGCATCGTGTGGCAGCGCACGAGGCCGGTTTCCGTGACGACGCGGGTGCAGCACGAAAGGCGGAACGCCCCACCCTTCAGGTGCCGCTCCTCCGGGCCGGGCTTCGACAGGCACTCCATGCCCTCCGTGACCTCAACCACGCACTCCTTGCACTTGCCCTGGCGGTTGCAGGAGGTCGGCACAGCGATGCCCAGCTTTTCCGCGCTGGTGAAAAGCGAGGTGCCCGGCGCGCTTGTGCCGGCCAGGCCGTTGAAATGGAGGGTGACGCTCATGCTAAGCCGGAGAGTGAACCCTGCTCCGGGCCGGCTCGTCAAACTGTCCGTGCGCCCCGCCCGTCGCCAACGTGGATCGGCTCAACCGTTGACCGGCCCCGCCGCGACAGCGAGCCGCCCTCGACCCAACGGCTTTCGACCAGCTCGTTGCGCGGGCTGGCTGGGATGCCGAAGTCACGGTTGGCGATGCGCGCCGCCAGCAGCTCGACCGCCCACGCGCCCATCAGCGGCTGGTTCTGCTGTAGGCCGGAGAAGCCCGAGCCCTCCACAATCTGGCTCAGCACCGCCACGCCCAGCGCGCCCGGCACGAGCACGCGATTGCGCCGCAGCGTGTCGCGCAGCGCCGGCAGCATGTCGTAGAGATGGGCAAAAACCAGCGCGTCGGGCCGCTCGTGACCGAGCCAGGCCATGAGCGGCTCCTCCTCCACGTGGTCGAGACGCAACACTGGCAGCGCGCCGCCGGGCCCGAGCCGCCGCTCGCACCAGCCAAGATAAGCCGAGGCGTGCGCGTGCCCGGTGCGCGCCTCCTCGTAACGTCCGAGCACCAATCCCGGCCGCCGGTGGCCCAACGCATGGATGCGCTCCAGTGCGTTGACCGTGTCGTTGAAAAAATGACTCGTTACCCGGTGCAGCGGAGTATGGAGGCTGAGGCCCACGGTCACGACGGCCATGTTCTCGGCCAGCTCGGCGGGAAACTCCTCCTCGGGGTCCGGGCTGCCGAAGCACAGCAGTCCCTCCAGACCGCGCGCGTCAAGGATGTCGCGCAGCCGCCGATGTGTCATGCCCGGTGCGCGCAGCCACAGGGGCTCTAGCCGGTAGCCCAGTTCGTCGGCCCGGCGCGTCATGCCGGCGTGGATGAGCGCGAGGTGGCGAGACGCCTCCCACGGGCGCGGCGTGTCGTAAAACGAGATCACGCCGAAGCACGCCTCCTGCCGCGCCGCGCGCGGGCGACGCAGGTGCGTCATCAACGCGACCAGCTTCGCGTCGGGCCGGTAGCCCTCGCGCGCCGCCAGCGCGCGCACGCGCTTGCGCGTAGCGGCCGACACTTTCGGGCTGTCGCGCAGCGCCAGCGACACCGCCGACGGCGAGAGGCCGGCGAGCTTGGCGAGATGGCGGACGTTCATGGGGTAGACCGTTGACCGGAAACGGCCCGGCAGGCAAGGCCGGGGTGGTGGCGACAGCATAGAATGCGGAATTCATGTGATTGGACGAACTTTAGAGATGTGCCACGCGCAGGCGAGCGAAGCGTAAGCGCTTCTGAACTAGTGGGGAGGCGGAGCGGAGGAGGCCCATGCGAATCTCTCCGTTTCCTTCGGTTCAATCCTGCTCGCGTGGCCGTCGGCGTTCTCCGTGGCGATCCGTGCTAGCGAGTGTAGCGACCGGATCTAAATCCGTGCTCTAAATTCAGCTCTCGGATAGGGATTTTAAACGGAGATCACGGAGCTCACAGAGCGCAGACTGGCTCAGACTCCGTGTCCTCCGTGCTCTCCGCGTTAAAACTGCTGAGTTTTGATCCGGAAGGTTCCTTCCGTGCTAGCGAGCGAAACGACGAGTTCTAAATCCGTGGTTAATTTTGTTTCCGCGATGCGTTCGGCTCAGTGAGCCCGCGCCAGTCTTAGGTCGCTCCACTCGCCGAGCGTGCGCGACTCCACCACCCAGCCAGGCGCGGCGGCGGCGAACACCGCACGGACTCGCTCCAGCTCCATCGCCAAAATTCCGCTCAGCACCAGCTCGCCGCCGAGCGCGACCGCCCCGAGCAACTCGGGGGCAAAGCGCATGAGCACATCGGCTTGGATGTTCGCCAGCACCAGTTCCGCCTGACGCCCGGCGAGACCGGACACCAGGTCGCCGGTGAAAAACTCCACCGCCTCGGCCAAGCCGTTGAGCGCGGCGTTCTCTCGGCTCACGCGCACAGCCTCGGGGTCATTGTCAAAGCCCGCCACCGTGCCGAAGCCCAACCGTGCCGCCGACAGCGCCAGGATCCCCGAGCCGCAGCCCGCGTCGAGCACACGCATCTGATCAATTCCGCACTCCGCATTCCGCATTCCGCATTGGGCGAACGCCACCAAACGCTCACAGCACAGCCGGGTCGTCTCGTGATTGCCCGTGCCGAAGGCCAGCCCCGGGTCGAGCCAGATGACCACGTCGCCGGGAAACACCGCATATGTCCCGCGCTCCCACACCGGCACCCAGTGCAGCCGGCCGCAACGCCACGCCTTGAAGTGCGCCTTGTAGCTGTCGCGCCAGTCTTGGTCGGCCAGCGCACGCAACACCGGCTCGCCGGCAACGCCGACGCCGGCCGCCACGAGCAACGGACTCAGCTCCTCCCACCCCGCCCGCGCTTCGGCCTCGCCGGGAAAAATGCCCACGACCCACGCGCGCCGCGCGATCGCGTCCTGCAACAGCGACCACTCGGCGACGCCGTGTTCCAACAGCGTGTCATCGGCCACGTCGGAGTGTTCGGCCAGAATCTCGGCTTTAAGCTCATGGAGTTTCATGTCGGGCAAAGTCCAGCCCCCGCAGGCCGGCGGCAAGGGGAATCAATCCCCGCGGTTCGCCGCCGCTCCCCGTGCCGGCGCCTTCCGCCCGTCCGCTTCCATGCTGTCCATCCAATGCGCGAGGAAGAATTTTTTCTCCCCCGCCGGCGGCAGCAGCGTTTGGTCGAACGGGCCGACGAGTGGCCGCAGCGCCGTGGTCATTTGCAGCGAGACGAGCAGAAAGATGACCACCCACACATTCAGCCCCGATTCTGAGCGCAGGCCGAAATGCCGGAAGGCCGTCTTGAGGAAACGCACCCCGAATCCCGTCGCGACCAGCCAGAACCCGAGATGAAGCGCACCCATGAACGCAACCGACGACGTGGACTGTGAGAATAGCCACGCCACCGGCGCGAAGCCAATCAGCAGTAGCGTCGCCAACGCCAACGCACCGCCCAGTGCCCCCGCCACCTCGCCCAATCGCGCGGCCGAGCCGCTCAGACACGCGAAGATGTAGAGGCTCGGCAGACAAATCCCCGCCGTCACGGCGAGCCCGGCGGTGATCTTGAGCGGCGCGGCCCACCATTGCTCGCCGCCGGAAAAGCTGCCGACAATCGCTCCATACACCGCGACGAATCCCAGCGCCACAAGAAGCAGCAGCCCGACGAGTCGGCTAATGTCACTTCCTTGGTTCAGATGAAACACCACGCGGCGCGGGTGCCGCAGCACCGCCTCGATCACGCCCAGCGCGCCACGGATCGGAACGCGGTCGCCGGGGTCTTCGCCGAGCGAGCGCTCGGCATGCGCGGCGGCCGGCAAAGGCGGCGGGGCCGGCAAGGTGTCGGCAAACACCGCCGCGGGCAGCGTCGGTAGGACCGGTTGTGAAGGCGAACGTTCCGGCGCAGCGCCGGGCGGTGGGTTGAGGTTGGATTCGTTCATGGGTTGGGTCTCCGGTTGAGGTTGTGGTTTAGGGTGGGATCAAAATTCCGGCCAGAGCTGGCGGAGAGTGTTGAGCAACGACTCGAAAAAATTACCGTGCCACGCTTCGGCACGCAAAAACTCGACTGGCAAGCCCGGCGAGCCGATGAACGGCCGCAAAATCCACGAGAGCTGGCTACCAAGCAGCAGGTTGACCGCGAGCCAGGCGAGCAGCAGCCGCGCCGCCGTCCCCCGTGCGCCGCCGGCGAGCCGGTGCAGCAGTTGCAGCAGGCGCACGTTGGCCGTCACGCCGGCAAACGCGATCACCGCGACCAACGTGAGCAGCATGACGCTATACGCGGTGACATTCTCGGCGGCACCCGGCGTGAGCGGCGGCAGGTTCCAGACCAGAAACGCCATGAGTGGGCTGAATGCGCCGAGGATGGCCGCCGCCAGCGCGAAGCTCATCAGCACCGCCGCGAACGCCTCGCGCAGCCGCAAGTTCAGCCCGAGCAGCGGCGCGAGCAATCCGTTGAGCAGCGCGTTGCCGGCCGCCGTCGCGAGCAGGATGAGCGGCAGCTTAACGGCCGCAAACGCCGCCTGCTCGGGCGCACGCCAGCTCCCCATGGCCGCGCCAAACGCACCCGCCCCAGTCGCGATCAAGGCCACCTGCCGCAAGGTGTGCCCAGCCGTCCAGCGGGTGATCCAGCCCGCAATCACTTCTGCCTCGCCGCGCAGCAGCGGGCCTAGGCTGAAAGTGACTGGGTCTGTTTGGGTAGAAATCATGGGTTAAAATGTTTCCAAAGTTCACTGACTGCGCGCGCGACTTCCACAAAAAAACTGCCGTCCAACGCGTGTGGCACAAAGAAATGCAGCGGCTCGCCAGCCTTGTTGATGAACGGGCGCGCAATCCATGAAAGCTGGCTGCCGAGCAGCAAATTCACGGCGAGCCACGCCAGCAACAGTCGCCACGCTACGCACGCACCGCCAAGATGTTTCAGCAATTGCAGCAGGAGCACGTTAGCCGTCACACCTGCGAACGCGATCAGGCCGACCAACGTCAGTAGCAGTCCGTTATGCACCGCCACAGCTGTGGTGGAGTCTGCCACCGGTGGTGGCAGGTTCCAGACGAGAAACGCCATGAGAGGGCTGAATGCGCCGAGGATGGCCGCCGCCAGCGCGAAGCTCATCAGCACCGCCGCGAACGCCTCGCGTAGCCGCAAATCCATCCCAAGCAGCGGCGCGAGCAAACCGTTGAGAAGGGCGTTGCCGGCCGCCGTCGCGAGCAAGATGAGCGGCAGCTTAACCGCCGCAAACGCCGCCTGCTCAGGCGCACGCCAGCTCCCCATCGCCGCGCCAAAAGCGCCTGCGCCCGCCGCGATCAACGCCACCAGCCGCAGGGTGTGCCCAGCCGTCCAGCGGGTGATCCACCCAGCGATCACTTCTGCCTCGCCCCGCAGCAGCGGGCCGAGGGTCAAGGGGTGCGATTCAGCGGGGGCGGAAGTCATGGCAACGTGCGGCGCGTTTTCGCTGCGGCTGATGCCACGCGGTTATTTTGTTTGTCCGGCGAAGCTGGTAGTCTGGATGTGCCCGCGTGGTTTGCCGACAGCTCCGTCGCGAGCGGTAGCAAACCGAGCAACGCGCAATGGAGTCGGGGCAATCGGGGCCAGTTCATGCCCGCAGTCTGCCATAGCTCTGTGAAGTCCGTATGAAGTCAGCGTGAAATCGGGATGAAAAGTTGCGGTATTTCGTAGGGGCGCAGTCTGCTGCGCCCTCTCCGGCAAGTTGTAATCCCAAGGGCGCAGCGCGGCTGCGCCCCCCTACCCCACCGGCAGCCGCAACGTCGCCCTTGCGCCGCCCTCGGCGCGGTTCTCCACGCGCGCCTCGCCGCCGTGCAGCAGCGCGATCTCGTGCACAAAGCTCAGGCCCAGCCCCGTGCTCTTGCGGCCCGTGTCGGGACGCGGCAGCGAGTAAAATCGCTCAAACACCTGCGCCATCGCGTAGTCCGGCACACCGGGACCGTCGTCCTCCACCGTGAGCTCTGCGTGCGCGCCGTCACGCGATACGCGCACGGCTACGCGTCCACCGTTCGGCGCAAACTCCACGGCATTTTGCAACAGGTTGACCGCCGCCTGCACGAGGAGGAAACGTTCGCCGCGCGCGGTCACGCCCTCCGCCGCCTCTACCCGCACGTCCTGCCCGCGCGCCGCCCACGCCGGGCGCAGCGTCTCCGCCGCCTCGCGCGCCACGCCGGCCAGATTCACCGTCTCGACCGACTCCAGCCCGCGCCGCGCCTCCAGCGCCGAGAGGTGGAGCATCTTATCCACGATGCGCTGGACGCGGTCCGACTCGGCGCGCAGGTGCGCGAGGAACCGCGCCCGCTGCTCCGGTGCCATGTTCTCGTTTAGCAGCTCCGCCGCGCCGCGGATGGCGGCAAGCGGCGACTTCAGCTCATGGGTGAGCGCCTGCGTGTAGTGCTCGACGTATTGCTTTCCCTCCAGCGCGGCGCGCATCTCCTCGAACGCTCCGACCAGCGCGGCGATCTCGGTCGCGCGCGAGACCGGCGGCGCGGCCGGCTGGCCGTCACGCACCGCCTGCGCGTAGGCTGTCAGCCGGTCGAGTGGCCGGGTGAGGCGGCGCGCGATCCACCAGCCGGCCGCTGTCATTACGGCCGCGATGGACAGCCCGCCGAGCGTGAGCCGCACGCGGGCGTTCCAAATTGCCTCTGTCACAGAATTGAGAGGCCGGCCCACGCCGACCCAGCCGACAACGACCCCACCCTGCCGCACCGGTGTGCGCACGCGCAGCTCGTCGGCGACAACGGACACGTTGCTCAGCGTGTAATTTTCCGAGGCGACCCGGCCGCCGCCGGTCATGGGCCATTCGTAAGTCTGCCCGACATCGCGGCCCTGGGCGGAATCGAACACCACCCGCCCGGCCGGGTCGCTCGCAAAAACGCGGAGCAGGTCGGTGTTGCCCGGCAGCGCCGCCAGCCGCCGCACCCACGCGCCGTCCTCCGCCGGCCCCTCGGCCGCAAAACCCGCGAGAAACGCCGCCGTGTCGCCCATCGTGCGCCGCATCGCCTCAACGTAACGCGGCCGCACCTCAGAAAGGATGAACGCCATGAGCACGGCGAACCCGAGCGCCGAGGACGCGACATAGACGCCAAAGATCGCCGTGCGGATCTTCATGACTCGGTTCGCAACGAATACCCCAGCCCTCGGTGTGTCTGGATCGGATCGGCATCGGGCGCGACGGCGCGAAGCTTGGCGCGAAGGGTTTTGATGTGCGCATCCACCGTGCGGTCGAGGCTCGCACCTGGATCCTCCCACGCCGCCGCCATCAGCTCGTCCCGAGAAAAGACCCGCCCCGGCCGCGCCAGCAGCGCACGTAGCAGGCGCAGCTCGTAGCGTGTCAGCTCCAACCGCACGCCGCGGAACCGCGCCTCGCACCGTTCGTCGTCCACCGACAACTCCGGCTCCGGCTGTAGGCCAGCTCGTCGAGCTGGCTTTTCCGCGCGACCGGCATTTTGCCCCAGGGTCAGATCCGCGACTTGGCCAACAGTCGAGCCAGCCGTTGCGCCGCCTCGCCGTAAGATCGCCCGCACGCGTGCCGTCACCTCACGTGGGCTGAACGGCTTGGTCACATAGTCGTCGCCGCCGAGCTCCAGCCCGACCACGCGGTCCACCTCGCCGCCGCGCGCCGTGAGAAACAGCACCGGCACGGCGGAGCGCGCACGGATTTTTTTGCAAACATCAAAGCCGCTTCCGTCGGGTAGTCCCACGTCGAGGATGACAAGCGCAAAGGTTTCCGCCGCGCCGGCTTCCGCCGCCGTCAGCACGGTCAGCCCCTCGCCGCCGGTCGCGCGCCACTCGGGCGCGAAGCCTTCCGTGCGCAACGCATAGAGCAGCGTCTCGGCGATGGCCGGCTCGTCTTCAATGAGCAGGATGCGCGGGGTGGGCATGGGTTGGGCGGGCGGTTGCCAGTATGCATAACCAATTCGCGGCCGACGGGAAGCCTGCGCTGCAAGGCGGTAGTGGCTCCTTTGTCATAGCGATGTCCGGCAGCGACGAAGCAATTCAACGACTGGCGAGCTGGATCACCCCACCCGGCTGCCTCGGACTCGCACAGGTATGGCAATCGGAGCCACTGCCCGGTAACCACTCACCAGGTGTCGAGTGCGGCGTGGAGGGCGGCTTCGGCGAGAGTGTCAGCGAGCAGCGGAATGGCGTCGGCCTCGGCGAGGAGTTGGCCGCTATCGGTGAACGCTTGGCGCTCGGCGCGCAGCGGGCGGCTCCCGAAGAGCACCCGGCCTGTGCGGCGGTCGGTGAGCGTGGCGGTGGCGTCAACCACGAGGGCGAGCTTACGGGCAAGGCCGGCATCGGCAGCGCGGGCCGTGAGCTGCTCGCGGGCGTAGCGGCCAAGCGTGACCGTCAGGACGGCATCCGCCTCGGCGGGCGACGCGGCGAGGGCGACCCGGCCGTCGCGGAGAAAGGCCTCGCGCAGGCGCGCGCCGACGAGTGCGGCGGCCTGCGGGATGTCGGCGCGGTTTTGCACCGGCGCGACATAGATCGTGGCGAAGGGCGGCGTGGCACCAGTGCCCAGGCGGTAGTGCGCGCAGCCGGTAAAGACGAGCGCGAGCAGGGGCAGGAAGATGATTTTAACCACGGATTTCACGGATAGGCGCGGAGGGGGACTGGGAGGAAATTGAAAACGGGGAACAGGAGGCGGGAGGGAGGACAATTGCGAGAAAAGAGAAGGATTGTCCCGCAGGCTGGCGATAACAGGTTTCCTGTCTCCCTTCGCCCACCTCCCCCTCCGCTCGCTTCTGGCGCAGCGCACTCAGAAGAGACCGAGAATTTTTTTGCGCGGACCGCCGCCGGCCTTGGCCTTCGCCTCGGCGGCGTCCACATCGGCAAGGCGAGCGCGGGCGATTTTGG
Organism: uncultured Opitutia bacterium; assembly: GCA_903869665.1. GTDB lineage: Bacteria > Verrucomicrobiota > Verrucomicrobiia > Opitutales > Opitutaceae > CAIYUN01. The sequence goes on from CAIPZZ010000016.1 coordinate 9,209, forward strand.
CAACGTCTGAATCGGGGTGGATGGTGATGGCCTCGTTGTAGAGCACCCGTGCGGCGGTGAAGTTGTCGCGTTTGCGAAAATAGAAGTCTCCGATCTCGACCTTGCCCTGGGCCAGAACTGTTTTCATATCGTCGCGGCCCTTGACTGCGGCCGGAAGGTTGGGGTCGCTGGGAAACTGGATGGTGAAGTCGTCGTAGTAGGTCATGGCCTGTTTGGTGGCGCCCTGGTCGTAAGAGGGGCCCTGCACATCCGCAGCGTAGGCCTGAGCAAGGCGGAGGTAAGCGTCGGGGGCGAGAAGGCTCTTCGGGTAATTACTGATGAGACGGTCGAGGGCGTCCTTGGCCTCCTCGTCCTTGCCGTCCTGCTGCTGGGCGCGGGCGATGTTCATGAGGGCGAGCGGCGCGTAGTCGCTGTGGGGGGCGTTTTTGAGGATGGTTTCGGCGTAGTTGATGCCTTCACCCCGGGCCGGGAAGGGCGAGGGGATGAGGCCCCACCAGCGGTTATGCGCACCGTCAATGAGCGAGGTGGAGATGTCGTATTGGCGGCCAATGATGCGGTCGTAGTGGGGCGTGTCGGGATGTAGGGCGACGACGTCCTGAAACCGCTCGAAGGCCGTGATATACTGACGGCGGTCGAGGCGGAGGCTGCCGGCTCGAAACAGTGCCTCACCGGCGAGCTCGGAACGGGGGTATTTTTTGGCGACCCGCTCGTAAATCGAGGCGGCCGTGGCGAGACTGCCCTTCTCCTCGGCGGCGCGGGCCTCGTTCATGAGATCGAGGGCCTTGCTGCCGCCGCCCTCGGGGGCCACCAGCGGGGCGAGCACGCCACCTTCCGCACGCCAGCCGTTCTCCGGTGTCCAGACCAGGTCCGCGCGGGCGGCGAGGGCGAGGGCAAGAAAGGCGGCGGCAAGGCGGAGGGGGAAATTTTTCATGGCGGGAAATTGCTCTCACCAGCGAACCAGCGCCGAGCCGTAGGTCAAGCCCGCCCCGAAGGCGACGAGCAGCGTGGTGTCGCCCGCGCGCACGCGGCCGGAGCGGCGGGCCTCGTCAAGCGCGAGCGGGATGGAGGCGGCGGAGGTGTTGCCGTGGCGGTCAAGGTTGACGACAAAGCGCTCGGGCGGAAGGCCGAGGTATTGGCCGAGCGACTCAATGATGCGGAGGTTCGCTTGGTGCGGGATGACACAGGAGATCTGCGCGGCGGTCAGGCCGTGTTGCTCCAAAATCTCGCGAGTGGCGTCCTCCATCTCGCGGACGGCGTTTTTGAAAATCTCCCGTCCCTTCATCTGAATGACAGGCTTGGGACCGCGCGGGACGCAGAGCAGGTGCGCGTGCGCGCCCTCGGCATACAGGCGCGCGCCGAGGATCTGAGCGGTGCCGCGCGCGGGGCCGAGCACGGCCGCGCCCGCGCCGTCGCCGAAAAGCACGCAGGTCGAGCGGTCAGTCCAGTCCACCAGGGAGGACATCTTCTCCGCGCCGATGACGAGCGCGTGCTTGTAACGCCCGGAGCCAAGCATGGCCCAGGCGGTGTCGAGCGCGTAGAGAAAACCGGAGCAGGCGGCGTTAAGGTCGAAGCAGGCGGCGCGCGCGGGGACGCCGAGCAGATGCTGCACGAGGCAAGCGGTGGCGGGCATCGGCTGGTCGGGCGTGAGCGTGGCGAGGATGATCAGGTCAACCTGCTCCGCGCTCACCCCGGCGTCAGCCAGCGCGGCGCGGGCGGCGGCGGCGGCCATCTGCGAGGTCGTCTCGTTCTTGCCAGCGATGTGGCGCTCGCGGATGCCGGTGCGGGTGACGATCCACTCGTCGGTCGTGTCCACCAGCCGGGCGAGGTCGTGGTTGGTGAGAACCTTCGCGGGTGAATGGGCGCCGGTGCCGAGAATGGCGATGAAGGGGGAAGACACGGAGGAAAGGCTTAAGGTCGGAATGTCTGAAGGTCAAAGGTCGGAAAGATCAATAACACGCGGCGAGTGGGCGACGGGCGAAACGGGCGAACTTGAAATTTCAGATCTGCGATTTGTGGGCGCACGGCTCAGGACGAGGGATGATGTGGGGGCGGATGCGCGGAAGTGTGGGGCACGGGCGGCGAGCCGAGGGCGTTGACGCGGGCGATGTCGGCCGCGATGTGGCCGAGCATGTCGGCGCGGACGATGTCGCCGGCGGCGCGGATCGCGGCGCGGATCGCGTGGCGGTTGCTGGAGCCGTGGGCCTTGAGAACGTTGCCGCGTAGGCCGAGGAGCGGCGCGCCGCTGTAACGGTCGGGGTTGATGCGGCGCTTGAGCGCGTCGAACGCGCCCAGCGAGAGCACGGAGCCGGCGAAGCGCAAAGGGTTGGCCTTCAGCTCGCGTTTGAGCGTGCCCTTGAAAAAATGCGCGAGCGACTCCCAGCTCTTCAGCAGCAGGTTGCCAGTGAATCCGTCGCACACCGCGACATCACAGTGATCCGTGAAAACCTGAAAGCCCTCGGTCGGGCCGACGTAATGGATGACGTGGCCGGCGTGCTTGAGCAGAGGATGTGCGGCGGTGGTGAGCGCGTTGCCCTTGCCCTCCTCGGTGCCGATCGTCAGCAGGCCCACGCGCGGGCGTGCGACACCGAGGACGACACGCGCGTAGTGCGTCCCGAGCACGGCGTTGTGCAAGAGGTGCTCCGGCGTGGCCTCGGGGTTGGCACCGACATCAATCAGAATGAAATGCCCGCCCTCGCGCGGAATCACGGCGGCGAGCGCGGGGCGGTCCACGCCCTCGATGGTGCGAAGCCGGAGCGTGCCGCCGGCCATGAGCGCGCCGGTGTTGCCGCAGCTCACGGCGGCGGAAGCCGCGCCGGCTTTAACGAGCTCGATGGCGCGCACCATCGAGGCGTCGCGCTTACGTTTCCACGCGACGAGCGGCTTGTCGTCCATCGTGATGACCTCGCTGGCGTGCAGCACGCCGAGCGCCGCGACGCCGTCCAGACCGGCACGACGGAGCAGGGGCTGGAGCACAGTCTCGTCGCCCACCAGCGTGATGCGCTGCCGGTGGCCGTCCTCATCCAGTGCGAGGCGCAAGGCGGCGACCACCTCGTCCGGGCCACGGTCACCCCCCATCGCGTCAACCGCGATCGGCGCTGGGCCGCCTGAGTTTTGGGTCATGCGGAAGCGGTAGGGCCGGGAAGGGCAACGCTTTCACCGGACGCACGGAGTTGCGAGGCCCATGCCGCGCCAACGCCGCGTGCCGCGCCGGCGTGAGGGATCAAACCTCGACGTTGAGCACCTGGCGGCCGCGATACATCCCGTTTTTCGGGTTCACGCGGTGCGGGCGAAAGAGGCTGCCGTCGGTGGGATCGGTGGCGAATTGCGGGGCCTGAAGGGCGTTGGCCGCGCGGCGGTGGGCGCTGCGGCGTTTGGAGGTCTTGCGTTTTGGATTGGCCATGGATGCGGCGAGTTGGATGGTCAGCGTGCCGGCGCGCTCCGCCCGACGTCAAGCGTCAATGCCGGGAGGTTTCATGCCGGTGTTGGACCGGCTTGTCACCGCAGCCATGCCCTCCCGCCCTTTACTCAACAGTAGAATGATTTTTACCACAACAGTCTTGTTCAACGGCATGCGCCCTCTCATCATCAAGTTAGTATCCCCAACCATTCCCCCCATGAAAACCCCCGTCCACCCCGCCCTCGCAGGCCTTGCCGCCCTGCTCGCCCTGTCCACCGGCTCTGTCCTCGCTCAGCGCGCGGGTGGCGCCAACGCCGCCGCCTTCGGCGATTACAACGACCACGAATACATGAAGCAGCAGCTCGGCATCACCGGGCCGCTCCGTCCCGGCGCGCGCGGCAGCGCCGTCAACGATCCCAATTACGCCAACTACGACGAGACCAAGGCCCGCGCCAAGACCCCGGTGCCACCACTGCTCGCGATGGCCGACGGTCGCCCGATCACCACACCCGCGCAATGGGAGCAGCGCCGCAAGGAGTTGTTTGAGCTTTTCGACCGCGAGCTTTACGGCCGCCTGCCCGAGGCCGCCAAGACCATCAAGGTCACGTGGGAGGTCACCAACACCACCCAGGGCATGAGCGGCAACATCCCGACCATCACGCGCACGCTCGTCGGCCATGTGGATCCGACCTACTATCCGGCCATCACGATTAACATCGGCGCGTCCGTCACCACGCCCGCCAACGCCGCCGGCAAAGTTCCTGTGATCATCACCTGGGGTGGCGGCGGTGGTGGTGGCGGTGCCGCCCCCGGCGGTGCCCGTGGAGCAGCCGCGCCAACCGCACCGGTCGGTGGCCCAGCGGTCCCTGTCGCGCCGGTGCTCGCCGGCCAGTCGCTGCCGACACTGGAGCAGTTGCAGACCGCACTCACTCTCACGGCCGCGCAGGCCGACGCCATCCGGCCCATCCTTGAGGCCAACCTCAAGGCCCAGCAGGAACTGACCGACCGGCAAAAGGCAGCCACCACCGCTGTCACCGGGTTGACTGACCGGATCACCGCCTCAGCAAAATTGAGCGCCGGACAAAAAATGCTGCTCGCTCAGGGACTTGACCCTTCCGCCAACAACAACCCGCCCTTCCCCAACGGTGCCGGCTCGTGGCAGCAGGCCGCTCTCTCCCTTGGCTGGGGCTACGGCAGCCTCAACCCCGGTAGCATTCAGGCCGACAGCGGCGGCAACGCGCTCCGCCAGGGCATCATCGGCCTCATTAACAAGGGGCAGCCCCGCAAGCCCGACGACTGGGGCGCGCTCCGCGCCTGGGCCTGGGGCGCCGGCAGGCTGATTGATTTTTTTGAGCAGGACACGCTCGTGGACGCAAAGCAGGTCGCCTTCGAGGGCCATTCGCGCTACGGCAAGGCCACCATCGCCACGCTCGTCTATGAGCCCCGCGCGTTCACCGGTTTTGTCAGTTCCTCCGGCGAGGGCGGCGCAAAACTCTGGCGGCATCTCGTCGGCGAGCAGGTTGAAAATCTCGCGTCATGGAACACCCCCAGCAGCGAATATCACTGGATGGCCGGTAACTTCCTCAAATACGCCGGCCCGCTCACCGTGGACGACCTGCCGGTGGACAACCACCAGTTCGTCGCGCTCGTTGCACCTCGCCCGATCTTCGTCAGTGGTGGCGAATACATCGAGTTCAACGGTGCCCCCGGCCACCCGGAGTCCCACTACAGCGGTGAGTCGTGGCAGGACACGCCCGGCACTTTCATGGCCACCGCCGGTGCCAGCCCCGTCTGGAAGCTCCTCGGCAAAAAGCCGCTGTCCAACGACCTGCTTGGCCTGCGCTTCGACAACGTGCCCGACGCCTACGACGTGCTGAAGCGGATGCCCCCGCCGCTCACTCCGCTGATTGACGGCGACATCGCCTTCCGTCAGCACGGTGGCGGCCACACCGACGCGCCGAACTGGTCCACATTCATGATTTTCCTCACTCACCACTTCAAGTCGCCCGGACTGAAGAACTGAGCGAAATAAAATTGCGCTACCCTCCGCCTCCCCGCCACGCGCTGGGAGGCGGTTTTGCTTTTCATTCCGGCGGGCCTCGTCACGTCATTTGAAAAATCCCGTCGCCAGCAGCCCGCCAAGTAGGGCGGCGAAGGCAATCCGATACCACACAAAGAGCATCAGACCGTAGCGCACGAGCCAGTTGACCAGAAACCGCACACTCAGCGCGGCGGTGACCGTGGCAACGGCACAACCGAGCAAAATGTGCGGCCAGCCAAAGGCAGCGATCATCCCCGCACCGGAAGAGTAGCTCTTGAAGGCGGTGGCGGCGGTGAGCGTGACAAACCCGAGCAGAAAACTGAACTCCGCCGCCGCGCGCGGCCCGAGGCCGGCGAGGCGCCCGCCCACGATCGCGGTCATCGAGCGGCTGGTGCCGGGCCAGAGCGCGAGGCATTGCAGCGCACCGATACCGGCGGCCTGGGCGAGGTTGAGCGACGCGCCGCTGGCCTCGGCCATGGGAGTGAGCTTGCCCGGCGACGCGGCCCGCGCAGTGTGCCGCTCGGCCCACCACATGAGCAGCGCGCCCGCGACCTGCGCGGCGATGACGGCGGGGATGGAGAATAGCTTTTCCTCGATGAAGCCGTGCGCCAGCAGCCCGACCGCGGCGGCGGGCACGAAGGCGACGAGCACGTTAGCTAGCAGGCGGCGGCCCGCGGCGTCGCGGCCGAGCAGGCCGTTGAGCATGGCGACGAGCTGCCGCCAATACAGCAGCGCCACGGCCGCGATGGCCCCGAACTGGATGATGACGGTGAACGCGTCCGCCGCGTTCTTGAGCGTGAGTGGCACGCCGGCGGGGTGCTTCGCGGAGGGCGGCTTGAGCCAGAGCGCGCGGCCCTTGGCGTCATGGAGCGGCTCCTCGCGTTCCAGCCCGAGCGCCGAGCTCACGACGATCAGATGGCCCGTCGAGGAAACGGGCAGGAATTCCGTGACCCCCTCGACCGCGCCGAGCGCGACGGCGGCGGACGCGCCCAGTGGCCCGGCCTGGGATTCTGCCCCGGTCGGTCTGAGCGGCGCGATGTCGGCTCGGACCGGTGCGGTGGCCAGCAGTAGAATCAGTGGCATTAAAACGCGGGAACGAGGGCGCATGACGCTAGCTCGCATGCCGGCGCGCGTGGGCGCAATTTTATTTGCGGCGGGCGAAACGGGCGACTGACTGGCGGGCGACATGGCCGGACTCTCCGAACTCACCACCACGCTTGCCGCGCGCCGCGAACTAGGGTCGGCGCAGGTTGGCGACGCGGCTCGCGCGCTGGCGTCGCCCGACGTGCTGGACGCGGAGAAGGAGGCGTTTTTGCTCGCGCTGGCCGACAAGGGCGAGACGGCGGCGGAAGTGGCGGAGTTTGCGCGGGCGTTTCGCGCGATGGCGGTGGATCCCGGCATGGGCGCGCGGGCGGAGCGGGCGATTGACGTGGTGGGCACGGGCGGCGACCACGCGGGCGGGTTCAACGTGTCGAGCGTCGTCACGCTGGTGCTAGCGTGCGCGGGCGTGCCGGTGATGAAGCATGGCAACCGCGGCATCACCTCGAAGTGCGGCAGCGCGGACCTGCTGGCGGCGCTGGGCGTGCGGCTCGACGCACCCCCAGAGACGCTGCGGCGGGCGTTCGATGAGCTGGGCTACGTTTTCTTTTTCGCGCCGAGTTTTCATCCGGCGTTCAAACACGTCGCGCCGGTGCGCAAAGCGCTGGCAGCGCGCGGGCGGCGCACCGTGTTCAATCTACTCGGGCCACTGATCAACCCCGGCCGGCCGGCACATGGGCTGGTCGGCGTGTTTGCCGAAGCATGGGTGCCGCGTGTGGCGGAAGCGCTCGGGGCACTTGGCACGACGGCCGGGCTGGTGGCGCACGGCATCATCGGCGAAGGGCAGGGCATTGACGAACTGACGACCGCGACCGCGAACCGCGTGCGCGGCTGCGGGCGGCTGGCGGGGGTGAACGCGACGTGGCGCGCGGAAGATTTCGGGCTACGCACGACAAGCTTCGACGACCTACGCGGCGGCGACCTCGCGGAGAATCTGAATATCCTCGACGCGTTGCTGGCCGGGCGCGGACCGGCGGGCTTGGCGGACACCATCGCGCTCAACGCGGCGGCGGCAATGTGGATCGTCGGCAAAACGCCCGACATCGGCGCCGGCCTCGGCGAGGCACGCGCGCTGCTGACCGGCGGCGCGGTCAAAAAGAAAATCGCCGACACGCGGGAGTTTTTTGCCACAGCATGAGTGCGGAGCGCAAATTTTTCGGCACCGACGGCGTGCGCGGGCCCTACGGAGGGCCGGTGGTGAACGAGGCGTTTTTCGCTCGGCTCGCCTGTGCTGCGGGGCGGTGGGTGCTAAACCGCGGGTTGGTCACCTCGTCGTTCGTGGCGCTGATGCAGTCCAAAGGCAGTGCTAAACTCCGAGACAAAGACGCAGTCTCCAGTGCCGGAGCGAATGCCGGAAAAAAGAAAGCCCTGGTCGGGCGCGACACGCGGGTGTCAGGCCCGGCGCTGACGCGAGCGGTGATGGCGGGGCTGCGCGTCGCGGGGCTGGAGCCGGTGGACTTGGGTGTGCTCCCGACGCCGGCCATTGCGCTGGCGGTGCGCGACACACGAGCGGCGCTGGGCGTGGTCATCACCGCTTCGCACAATCCGGCGGAAGACAACGGCATCAAGTTTTTCAATTGGGGCGGGCTGAAACTGTCGGACGATGAGGAGGCCGCAATTGAGGCGCTGTTGGTTAGCGTGCCGGACGGAGCACTGGCGCAAACCCCGGCCGCAGAGGACGAAAAGCTGGCGGGACTGGACTGGGACTCGCTGGCCGCCACCAAAGTGACGAGGGACAGATATGTCGAGGCGATGACCAAACTGCTGGCAGTGGGCTCGCTGCGGGGGTGGCACATCGTCCTCGACACGGCGAACGGTGCCACATGCGCGACCAGCCCGGTGGCGTTGGCGGCGCTCGGCGCGGAGGTGGACTTGATTGACGCAGTGGGGCACGCTAGGGGCTTGTCCAGCCTCCAGTCGGAATTGTCCGGCGCGAAACGCGCACTCCTTCGGGGTTATTTGAGGGCAAAGATCAACGACCGCTGCGGCAGCGAGCATCCGGAGGCCATGTGCGCGGCCGTGCGCGAGCACGGAGCGCGCCTAGGCATCGCGCACGATGGCGACGGTGACCGTTGCGTGTTGTGCGAGGAGCACGGCGACGTGCTGGATGGTGATGAGATTTTGACAATCCTCGCGTTGCACGCGCTGCGCGAGGGCCGGCTGGGCGCGGACACCTTGGTTGTGACCGTGCAGAGCAACCTTGGCGTGGACGCGGCGCTGGCGGCGGCGGGCGGGCGCGTGGTGCGGACACCGGTGGGCGACCGGCATGTGGCGGAGAAGATGCGCGAGTTGGGCGCGACGCTGGGCGGCGAGTCGAGCGGGCACATCATCTGCGCGGACGTGTCGCCGACGGGCGACGGGCTGGTGGCGGCTTTGCGGGTGATGGAGGTGATGCGCGCGACGGGCCGGCCGCTGTCGGAACTGCGCGGCTGGTTGAAGAAATTCCCGCAGGCCAGCGTCACCGTCGCCATCGCCGAGGGAGCACCCAAGCCCCCGCTGGACACGCTGCCGACGCTCATGGCGGCGATCCGCACGCTTGAGGCGCAACTCGGTGCACGCGGGCGTGTGCTGGCGCGCTGGTCGGGCACGGAGCCGAAATTGCGGCTGCTCGTCGAGGGGCCGGACGAGGCTGCGGTGCAGTCCGAGCTGGCGCGACTGGCGGCGGCGGCGCGAGGGGACCTTGGCGTCTGAGGCGGCCGGGTTGCGGCGCGATTGGCGGCTTCGGGTTGGGGGCCTAGCCTAGGTTGGGTTCGCCGCAAAATTTTTGGTTCTTGCGTTGACCGCGCGCGGCGGGTGATTTTCATCTTCCCACTTCCAAATTTTACCCATGCCCGAAGTCTCCGTCACCTCCCTCGATCCCCGCGTCCAGAAGCAGATCGAAAACGCCCAGACCGCCCTCCAGCGCGGCAACCTCGACTACGTCATCGAGGTCACCACGCAGGTGCTCAAGACTGCCCCCGGCTGCCTGCCGGTGCGCAAGCTCCAGCGCACGGCCCAGATGAAGGCGCAGCAGTCCAAGAGCAAATTTGGCACGAAGATGTTCGGCTCGGTCACGCAGGCCGGTTTCCTCTTCGGCTCCTCAAACAAGGATCCCAACAAGGCGCTTGAGAGTGCCGAAAAGCTCCTCGCCAACGACCCGACCAGCGTGCCCGGCCTCAAGCTCCTCGCCGACGCCGCCAAGGGCCTCGACATGCCCAACACCCTCGCCTGGGTCTGGGAATGCGTCCACGAGCTCCTGCCCAACGATCGCGACGCCCTGCTGAACATGGGCCAGGCCTACTACGCCGCGAAGAACTCCAAGGAGGCCCTGCGCGCCGCCGACCTTCTCCTCAAACTCCGTCCGCAAGACGGTGACGCCCTCGACCTCATGCGGAAGGCTTCCATCGCCCAGACCGAGGAGAAGGGCAAATGGGACGACAAGGGTTCCTTCCGCGACAAGCTCAAGGACGCCGCCCAGACGGTCTCGCTCGAGCAGGCCTCCAAGGTTGTCACCTCCGAGGAGATGACCCAACGCCTGATCAAGGAGGCGATTGAGCGCCACACCCAGCAGCCCGACAGTCTCGACCACCTCCGCACCATCGCCGACGGCTACCGCCGGCTCAACAACCTCCCCGAGGCTCTCGTCTGGATCCGCAAGGCCCGCGAGCTCCCCGCCGGCAAGGCCGACACCACTTTGGAAAAGCTGGAAAGCGACCTCAAAACCGCGCAGATCGAGCACGACATCAAGGCCCTCGAAACCGAGCTCACCACCACCCCCAACGCCCCCGCCCTCCTGGCCAAGCTCGAGGCCGCGAAGACCGAGCTCGCCCAGTTCAAGCTCGCCGAGGCCAAGAACTTCGTCGAGCGCTACCCGAACGACTACGCCGCCCGCTTCACCCTCGCCAACCTCTACTTCGACCTGCACGACTACCAGAACGCCATCGCCAACTACCAGCAGGCGCAGAAAAACCCCAAGACCCGCCTGCCCGCCCTCGCCGGCATGGGCAAGTCGCTCAAGGCCCGCAAAATGTTCGACCTCGCCGTCGCCCAGCTCCAGAACGCCAAGAGCGAGATCCCCAACATGGACGACACCAAGAAGGAAGTGATCTACGAGCTCGCCGACTGCTACGAGAAGATGGGCAAAAAGGACGAGGCCATCGCGGAATACAAAATCATCTACAACGACGACATCGGCTACCGCGACGTGTCCGACAAGATCAACGCCTTCTACTCGAGCTGACGCGCCGGGACGCAAACGCTGGTCGGTTTGGAGTCGATCCGAATGGCACCTGTGGTTCGCGACCACGCTCCAAGCCAAGCGCTGCCGGACGCCTTGGAGTATTTTTGTGGGATAGCCAACAGGCTTAAACCATAGTCTGACCGGATGACGAGGCAGGGATGAGACAGCGCATAGACGGGAGATTGTCTGCGTCAAAATCCTCATTCCCCCACCCCACCGCGTGGTGTTTGGCTTGGTGCCCGATCATATTTTGGCCATTCCTTGGCGGCCGTCCGGCACCGCCCTTGCCTCCCGCCCGCTCCCGTTTCTTGCCCCTCGCTTCCGCCCGGCCGCTGCCGCGCGGAAAAATCCTACCCGCACTCGCGGCCGTATTTTTGGCCGCGCTCGCGCCGGCCCGCGCGCAGGTGATCACCGCCATCACCAGCGGCAACTGGTCCGACGGCGCGACCTGGGCCGGCGGCCTTGTGCCCGGCGCGGCCGACACCGCCAGCCTCA
>CAIPZZ010000017.1 GCA_903869665.1 uncultured Opitutia bacterium
CGGCTTCGCGCAATTCTTGCCTCCGCTCCTCGTCCTTCGCGACCTTTGGACTTTCAGATCTCGAGACTTTAAGACTTTTCAGACTGCCAAACTTTTCCCCATGCCGACCGCCACCAGTCCGATTCCCGACGGCTTCCACGCCGTCACACCTTACTTGACCGTGAGCGACGCCGCGCAGGCCATCGAGTTTTACCAGCGCGCGTTCGGCGCGACCGAGCGGGGGCGGCTGACCATGCCCGACGGCAAAATCGGCCACGCCGAACTCGCCATCGGCGGCTCCGTTGTGATGCTCGCCGATGAGTTTCCCGAGTTCGGCAATGTCTCGCCGCTCACCCTCAAGGGCGCATCCGCCGGCCTCGCGCTCTATGTCGCGGACGTTGATACCGCCTTTCAGCGCGCAGTGGACGCCGGCGCGACCGTGAAGGAGCCCGTGGGCGACAAGTTCTGGGGCGACCGCGCCGGAAGCGTGGTGGATCCCTTCGGCCACAAGTGGACACTGCTCACCCGGATCGAGGACGTGCCGTTTCCAGAAATGCAGCGGCGGATGGAGAAATTTTTCTCCGGCGGGGACGGCAAAATACAGGGCGCGTGACCGGCGTCCGGCCCACCCACCGACGAGCGTGACACGGCCCCGATGAGCTCCGACAAGATTTTTGGCCTTCTCGCCGATCTGGTGCTGCTAACGCATTTGGCCATTGTGGCGTTCATCCTGTTCGGGCTGCTTCTGGTGATCTATGGCGGTTGCCGCGGTTGGCACTGGGTCAGAAACCCCTGGTTCCGGGTCGCGCATCTCGTCGCCATCGGCGTAGTCGCGCTCGAATCTTGGATCGGGGTGGTCTGCCCGCTCACGACTTGGGAGATGAGCCTGCGCCAGCGCGCCAGACTCGCCACCTACGAGGGAGATTTTGTCGCGCACTGGTTGCGGAGCCTGCTCTATTACGAAGCTCCTCCCTGGACATTCGTCGTTGCCTACACGCTCTTTGGCCTCGCTGTGGCCGCGAGTTGGATCAAATTCCGACCAAGGCCGTTTCGCCGCGACAACCTTGTCTTAAAATGAAGCGTCCATGCCGAAGTTGGGCAAACCGGGCAACCGTTGATGAAGCTTCTCAACGTTTTTTGAGGAATCGCAGATGCAGCTGACTACCTGTGACGAGCAGTATGGTCCAGCCAATGGTCGTCTGGAGAAAATCATGAAGCGACGATGCCCCTTGAGGTTCAGGTAAAAGAAATACCGGCCACCATAAAAGCTTCCCAAGCCAACCGGCCCATCCATGGGTATTGTCCGAGCCAATCAGAAGTGCGAGTGCTCCGAGAAGAAACAAAACCGTGCTGATACAAAATGCGGTTATCAACGTGATGATGAAACGGATCATTTTAGAAAAAGTGGTTCCGCCTCACTACCGTTCACGGCTGATACAGCAAGTGTGGCCAGAGATTGAAAGAGGGGGATAGATTCATAGCAGCTTACCCGGCCGGTAGCTGGCTGAGCCGGGGACTTGTCGTGCGAGTGGAGCGACGCTGCGGGCAAAGGCGTCGGCCTGCGACGGAGCGGCACCGACGAACCGGTCCGCCTCGCGCAGGATGGCGTTGAGCCGGGCGCGAGGGAGACCTAGCCGGGCGTCGGCGGCGAGGCGCTCGACGAGGCGCGGCTCCTCGCCGGCGCGGATGGCGGCGGCGGCGGCGAGCGCGTGTTCCTTGATCGCGGCGTGAGCCGTCTCGCGGCCTGCGCCGGCTTTCACAGCCTCCATCAAAATCGTGGTGGTGGCGAGAAATGGCAGGTTGCGCGCGCACTCGGCCGCGATCACGGCGGGAAAAACCGTCATCTGGTCGAGCACGGTGAGAAATGTTTCGAGCAGGCCGTCGAGCGCGAGAAACGCGTCGGGCAGCGCGACGCGACGCACAACTGAGCACGACACGTCGCCCTCGTTCCATTGGTGGCCGGCGAGTGACGCGGTCATCGTGACGTAGCCGCCGAGCACGGTGGCCAGACCGCAGATGCGCTCGCAGTTACGCGCGTTGACCTTGTGCGGCATGGCGGACGAGCCGACCTGCCCCTTTTGGAAACCCTCGGTGAGCAGCCCCTGCCCAGCCATGAGCCGCAGCGTGGTGGCCAGGCTCGCCGCCGCCGCGCCAACCTGGTGCAGCGCGCCCACAGTCTCGAAGTCCAGCGAACGCGGATAAACCTGCCCGACCGCGCCAAACACCCGCGCAAAGCCGAGGTGTTTCAGCACGCGTGCCTCGAGGCGCGCGACTTTTTTTGCGTCGCCGCCGAGCAGCGTGAGCTGGTCGAGCTGCGTGCCCACCGCGCCCTTGAGGCCGCGCACCGGGTAGCCGGCCGCCAGCGCGTCGAGCCGCCCGAACGCGAGCCGCAGCTCCTCGCCAAACATGGCGAGGCGCTTGCCCAGCGTGGTCGGCTGCGCCGGGACGTTGTGCGTGCGGCCCGTGAGCATGAGCCGGCGGAACTCCTTGGCGCGCCGGCCGAGGCGCAGCAGCGCGGCGGCGGTTTTCAGCCGCACGACCGCCAGCGCCCGGGCGACCTGGAGCTGCTCGACATTTTCCGTGAGGTCCCGGGAGGTGAGGCCGAGATGGATGCTCTCATGGCCGGCAAGGGCGTTGAACTCCTCCAGCCGCGCCTTCACATCATGGAGCGTCACGCGCTCCCGCGCTGCGATGCGGTCGAGGTTCACGCGGCCTTTTACCCGCTCGTAGTCCGCGATGGCGGCGGGCGAGATTTTCAGCCCGAGATCGCGCTGCGCGCGCATGACGGCGATCCAGAAGTCGCGCTCCAGCACGACGCGCCCGGCGGGCGACCAGATGCCGCGCATGGCGGGCGAGGCGTAGCGCTCGGCGAGCACGTTGGGAATTGCGGCAGTGGTGGACATGGCGAGAAAGCTAAAGCTGCGGCGCGGCGCGGCAATCCTTTTGGCCAACTTCACGCTAGGCATCGCACCGCCATGTCGCGCAGCACAGCCTCCTGCTCACGGGGACGGGCAACGATCTCCTCGAAGGCGGCGACGAACTCGCGCTGGTTGTCCACTAGGCGGCGCAGCGGTGGGAGCTTCGCACCAGCGAGCTTGCCGAGATACCACGGATTCTGGCTGAAGATATTGAAAGAACTTTTCTCCGTCGCGCCGACGAAGTGTCCCGCGTGCGCCGTCTGCGCACGGGGCAGGCCGTCGAGGCCGCGCGGGCCGACCCGCACTTCGCCGGCGTCGGCCAGCGCGCGGATTTGCAGAAGGAGGCGATTGCGGTTTTGCAACGAGACGAGGATAGGACGGGCGTCGCCACCGGCGAAAAAATGCCGCGCAAGCGCGGCCAGCGCCCAGCGGAGGTCGCCGCTGAAGAAGGCCTCCGCCGCCTCGAAGAAATCGCCTTGAGCGGCGTTGGGGGTGAGCTCGGCGACGTGCGCCTCCGTGATGGTCGCCGGCACGCCCTTTCCCGGCGTGTCGGCGTGAGCGGCGAGCTTGTGTGTCTCGGCGATAAGCAGGCGGGTGTTGGCGCCGATCTTCGCAAGCAGAAGCGGGAGCGCATCGGGCTCAAACGTCACCCCAAGCGAGCGCGCCTCGGCCAGCACCACGCCAGTGAGTGCCTCGGCGGCGTTGTCGGCGTCACCGCCGACGACGGTGAAGTCGGAGTTTTTTTCGCACCATTTTGGAAACGACCGGCGGCGGTCCACCGGCGCGGCGGAGATGAGCACCGCGGTCTCGGCGGGGACGATGTTTTCGAGCAACTGCCGCAGGTCCTCGACGAGCTTGAGCGTGCCCTCGGCGCGGCCGGTGACAGTGTCGGCGAGGAAACTCACGTCCTTCAGCCAAACCACGCGCTGGCCGCCGAACATGGGGACGGTCTGGACGCTCTCGCGGAAACGGTTCACGGCGGCCTCGACCTCGGCCATGTTGCCGGCGAAGCCGCTGATGATCTCGCGGGCAAAATCGTCCGCGCCGCTCTCAGTCACCAGCGCGTCGAACCGCTCCCGGCCGAGGCGGCCGACGAGGAAATCGTCGGCCCCGCAGATGAAGGCGAAAGGTTTTCCGGCGGCGAGCATGGCAACTCACGATGCGCGGCGGCGGCAGGGGAACAAGCGCGAAGCGGTGCGCGAAAACAAAAAACCCCGCCGGTGAGGCGGGGCTTGGAACAAGGGTTTGCAGACGCGGGCCGACCCGCTCACGACCACTTGAGGCTCGTGCGGGTGAGCGGAAACTCGCGCACGCGGATGCCGGTGGCGGCGAAGATGGCGTTGCACACCGCCGGGGCGACGGGGGGCAGCGTGGGCTCGCCGAGGCCGGTCGGATTGTTAGCCGACTTGACGAAGTGAACCTCGATGCTCTTGGGGGCGTCGGGCATGAAGAGCAGCGGGTAGCTGTCGAAGTTGTCCTCGACGAGGCGGCCCTTCTCGAAGTTCAGCGAGGGGAACCACATGGTGCTGAGACCGTCCACGATGGCGCCCTGGCCTTGGTTTTCCGCACCGCTGAGATTGACGATGGTGTGGCCGACGTCGCAGGCGGCGACGACCTTGTTGACCGTCAGCTTGCCGTCGCGGGTCACGGTGACCTCGGCGGCCTCGGCGACAAAGCCTTGGTGGCAGCTGTAGAACGCGATGCCCAGCCCCTGGCCGCGCGGGAGCTTGCGACCCCAGCCGATTTTCTCGGCGGCGAGCTTGACGATGGGAATCATGCGCTGCGCGTAGGTCTGCGGATTGGTGCCGCCGCCGCCGCGCCCGCCACCGCCGGGGAATCCAGCCGGGCCGGCGCCACCGGCGGGGGCCGCCGCCGGTGCGTTGGCGAGCAGATCGAGCTTGAACTCCAACGGGTCGCGGCCGGAGGCCTGCGCCAGCTCATCGAGGAAGCTCTGCGTGACCCATGCGCCGCTGCAACTGTTGGGTGCGCGCCAGGCGTAAGTGGGGATAGGCGACGGAATGGTCGTGCTCGGATTGAGCGCGTTGACGCCGAAGCCCTGCGGGAAATTGTCCTGCCCCGCGCCGCCGCCAGTGACGCTCACGCGGTGATGGCGCCAAGTGAGGAGCTTGCCGTTGGCGTCGAGTCCGCCCTTGAGGAAACCGAAGCCGGCGGGACGGAACACGTCATACTTCAGGTCGTCCTCGCGCGACCACTGGAGCTTCACGGGCATGCCGGCGAGCTTGGAGATGAGCGCGGCCTGCCCGGCAAAGTCATTGTTGAGCCGGCGACCGAAACCGCCGCCACTGCGAGTGACGTGAACCTTGATCGCACGGTTGGGCAGCCCGGTGGCGGCGGCCACTTTACTGAGCGCATCGGGAGCGTTTTGCGTCGGGGCCCAGATTTCGGCCCGGTCGCCCTTTACGTCGGCGAGGCAGTTCTGCGGCTCAAGCGGCGCGTGCGAGATGTAGGGGAAGGTGTAGGAGGCCTCAATGGTCTTGGCCGCGCCAGCAAAGGCGTCGCCATCGCCCTCGGAGGAGCGGGCACCGGCGGCCTTGGCCTGCTCCACCAACCCGGCCCAGCTCACGCTGCCGTTAGCACCCTCGTCGAACGCAGCCTTGAGCTTGGCGCGCGCGCTGAAGGCGGCCCACGTCGAGTCGGCGACAATGGCGACGCCGGCGGGCACACCGCCCTGTGCGGTGACGATGAAAGCGTTCTTCACGCCGGGGAGCTTCTTGATCTCGTCCACGTTGGCGCTGGTGACACCGCCGCCGCCATAAACGGGATTTTTCTCGAACACGGCGTAGGCCATGCCGGGAATTTTCTGGTCAATGCCGAAGAGCGGCTTGCCGGTGACAATGTCGGGATTCTCGACGCCGGAGACGCGGGTGCCGAGGAGCTTGAAGTCCTTGGGATCCTTAAACGTGAGCTCATTGTTGGCCGGCACGGGCAGCGTGGCGGCCTTGGCGACGAGCGACGCGTAGGGCGCACGGCGGTTGGAGGCCTTGTGCACCACGGCGCTATTCTCGGTCATGAGCTCGGTGACGGGCACGCCCCAAGTCTGGGCGGCGGCCTCGACGAGCACGGCGCGCGCCGCAGCACCGATCTGGCGGAGCTGGGTAAAGGATGAAGGCGTGGAGGTGCTGCCACCGGCCATCTGGGGGGTGGGACCGTCAAGGTTGGGAAGTTGCGGCCCACCGCGGCCGCCGCCACCACGGCCACCAGCGCCACCGGGGCCGGCAAACCCGCCGGGGCCGGCGGGCGGCGTGCCGGCCGGTTGCGGAGCGGGCGTGCTCGTGTCCGGATCAATGGAGGAGTTCACGATCCTCACGTCCTTCCAGTTCAGATCCATCTCCTCGGCGATGATCATCGGCAACGAGGTCTTGATGCCTTGGCCGATCTCAGGGCGGGCAGAGTAAATGGTCACGCGTCCGTCAGCCCCAACGCGAAGGTAGTTGCTTGGCGAGAAGACGGTGGCGGATGCGGCGTCGGCGGCGAAAGCGGACGTGGCCGCGCCAAAATATGAGTAGCCAACGGCAAAGCCGCCGCCGGCGAGCGCGGACAGGCGGAGGAAGGAGCGGCGGTCGAGCGCCTGCTCGGCAGCGGAGAGGGAAGGAAGTTCGGTTTTCATGAGGTGTGCCTCCTTATTTCTTGGCCGCCTGATGGATCGCGGCGCGGATGCGGGTGTAGGTGCCGCAACGGCAGAGGTTGTCGGCCATCTTCTCGTCGATGTCTGCGTCGGTGGGCTGCGGCTTCTTGGCCAGCAGCGCGGCGGCGGTCATGATCTGGCCGCTCTGGCAGTAACCACATTGCGCGACGTCCACGTCGCACCACGCCTTCTGCAGGGGGTGGTCGCCGTTGGCCGAAAGCCCCTCGATGGTGGTGATTTTTTTCGTCCCCACCTCTGCCACGGTGAGCTGGCAGGCGCGGGCGGACTCGCCGTCCACATGGATGGTGCAGGCGCCGCAGATGCCGGCGCCGCAGCCGAATTTGGTGCCAACCAGATCAAGGTGGTCGCGGAGCACCCAGAGCATGGGCGTTTCGGGCGTCACGTCCACCGTGCGGCTGCGCCCATTGACGTTGAGGGAGTAGTTCATGGGATGAGGGAAACTTGGCGGTGACGGTGGGCCGTTTGTCAACGGGGTCAACAAGGATTGTGTAAAGCCAGCGCGGCAAAAACTGCGGGAAGTTAGGGAACCCGCCTTGATCGGAGGCAAACACTGAACCCGGCCGGTCATCATGGAAGCCCGAAGGGCGTGCATTTTGTCGGACAAAAGTTGAGAAAAGCGTTTGCACTCGCGAGGGATTTCGCTGTTGACTGCCTCCGCTCCCCCCATGAGTGCCCGCAAAAAATCCGTCTGGATCGCCGCCAAGTTCCTGCACGCAGCCAAAACCGGCGGAGGCGCGCTCCTGCTGGGCGTCGCGCTCGCGGCCTGCCAGATGGCGCGCGAACCGGGCGGGACCGCCGCACCGCCCGCTGTAGTCGCCGCCGCACCCGGGGAGAACCTCGCTCTGGCCCAGTTTCACCGGGAAATTTTGCCCATCCTACGGAACAATTGCTTCGACTGCCACGCCGGCGACAAACACGAGGCGGGCGTGGCCTTCGACACGCTGCGGACTGAGGAACAGATTCTCCGCAACCCGACGCTCTGGATGAAGGTGCTCAAGAACACCCGCGCCGGCGTCATGCCCGCTGACGGCGGACGCCTGCCGGCCAAGGAGCAGGCGGCGCTGGACAACTGGATCAAGTTCGCGGCGTTCGGCGTGGATCCGCAGCGGCCCGATCCCGGTCGCGTGACCGTCCACCGGCTCAACCGTCTCGAATACCGCAATACCGTGCGCGACCTGCTCGGCGTGGACTACGACACCACGGCGGCTTTCCCCGGCGATGACATCGGCCACGGCTTCGACAACATCGCCGACGTGCTGAACGTGTCCCCGCTGCTGATGGAAAAATACCTCGCCGCCGCGCAGGCCGTCGTGGACCAGGCCGTGCCGACCACCTCGCGCGTGGCACCAGCGACCCAGGTTCTCGGCCGCGACTTCGTGAACGCCGAGACCGGCCTGCCGCCCCCGCTGGACCCGAACACCGTCGAGAACGGCGTGACGCCCCGCACCGCCGCCATCACAAGCTATCTGGAGCCGCTGAAACTCCGCCGCGAGTTTACCGTGTCGGCCGAGGGCAGCTACCAGCTGGTAATCGAGCAGGGTGTCAGCGGCAATTTCAACCCCGTCGCGGCGAGCTGCAAGGTGTCCATCATGGTGGACGGCAAACTCGCGACCGAAAAAATTGTTCCCTGGCGCGGCGCCAACGCGCTCACCGAGCGGCTGCCGTCATTCTACGACACTATTCCTGTGCGCTGGGCTCCGGGCAAGCATGTGGTCGAGATCCACGCCGAACCGTATGACGTGAAAGACACCGCCGAGACCCAGAACCGGCGCGGCAACAGCGGGATTTTTTTCCTGCTCCGCAGCGCCACCCTAGAGGGGCCGGACGACCGGACGAAATGGGTTCACCCCGCCGGTTACGAGCGTTTCTTCACCCGCGCCGACGCCCCCACCGAACCCGCCGCGCGTCGAGGCTACGCACGCGAGCTGCTCACAAATTTTGCGGCCAAGGCCTTCCGACGCCCGGCCCCGGCCGAGACGGTGGACGACCTGGTGGCGATCGCGGAGGCCGTCTATCGCCAGCCCGGCAAGACCTTTGAGACCGGCGTGGCGCAGGCGATGGTTGCGGTGCTGGCGTCACCGCGATTCCTTTTCCGCGTGGACGAGCCGGAAGCCGCGCCGGGCAGGTCGGCGGGGTTCGCCAACGTGGACGAGCTCTCCCTCGCCTCACGCCTCTCCTATTTTCTCTGGGCCACGATGCCGGACGACGAGCTGACCAAACTCGCCACCGCCGGACAGCTCAGGAAAAATCTCGCCGCCCAGGTCCGTCGCATGACCGCTGATCTACGCGCCGACGCCTTGGTGAAAAATTTTTCCGGCCAGTGGCTGCAATCCCGAGCGGTGACCACCGTGCCCATCAGCACGCACGAGGTCTATCTGCGCGAGGGCTTCAACGCGCCCGCCGCCTACGAGCTCACGGCGGAGCAGCGCGCCGCACTCGAGGCGGAGGCGCAGGCGTATTTCGGCCATGTGCTGCGCAACGACCGCAGCGTGGACGAGTTTCTCGACAGCAACTACACATTCCTCAACGCCACGCTCGCCGAGTATTATTTCGACGGGAAATTTCCGCTCCAGGGCGCCGAGATGCGGAAGGTGGACAACCTCCCCGACACCTGGCGCGGCGGCGTGCTCACGCTCGGCAGCGTCCTCATGGTCACCTCCAACCCCACCCGCACCTCCCCCGTGAAGCGCGGCAAATGGATCCTGGAAAACATCCTCGACGCCCCCGCGCCGCCACCGCCGCCCAACATTCCGGCACTGGAGGAGGACGTTAAATCCGCCGACGGAAAAACGCCCTCGCAACGCGAGATCCTCGCCCGCCACCGCGCCGACCCCAACTGCGCCGCCTGCCACGACCGTATGGACCCGCTCGGACTCGCGCTGGAGAATTTCAACGCCCTCGGCACCGTGCGCCAGACCGACATGGGCCAGCCGGTGGACACCAAGGGCAAGCTCGCCACCGGCGAGACCTTTGCCGACATCCGCGAGCTCAAACACGTCCTGCTTGCCGGTCACCGCGAGGAATTCTACCGCTGCCTCACCGCCAAGCTGCTCACCTACGCCCTCGGTCGCGGCGTAGAGCAATATGACATTGCCACCGTGGACCAAATCGTGGAGAAAATGCTCAATGACGGCGGCAAATTCTCCACGCTTCTAAACGGCGTCATCGAGTCGGTCGCCTTTCAGCAGCAACGACTCGTCACCGACCCACCGCCCGCGAAGCCCACGCTCCCTCTCGCCGCCACCCCCTCCTCCCGCCCATGAACCCCACCCGCCCCCGCCTCGCCGCTGATCGTCACCTCAGCCTAAGCCGCCGTGCCTTCCTGCGCGGTGTCGGCGTCACCCTCGCGCTGCCCGCGCTGGAGTCGCTGGTGCCGGGTCACCTGCTCGCCGCCGCCCCTGGAGTGGGCGCGGCGGGTGCCGCCGGCGGAGCCGTGACCGCCACCGGCGCACCGCTGCGCATGGCGTTTCTCACCTTTGCCAACGGTATCGTGCCCGAGAAATGGTTCCCCACCGGCGAGGGCCGTGACTTCCAGCTCAACGACACCATGGCCCCGCTCGCCGCGCTGAAGGACCGGCTTCAGGTGCTCGGCGGCTTGGACAACAACCCCGCCGCCCAAGGCCCCGACGGCCCGGGCGACCACGGCCGGGGTGGCGGCACCATGCTCACCGCCGTGCGCGTCAAGAAGACCGTCGGCGGCGACTACCGCGCCGGCATCTCCGCCGACCAAGTCGCGGCGAAGGCGGTCGGCCACCTCACGCCCTTTGCCTCGCTCCAGATGTCGTGCGACACCGTGCAGGAGGCCGGCAACTGCGATTCCGGCTACGCCTGCGTCTATCAGAAGAGCATTTCCTGGAGTGGCCCCACCTCGCCGCTCGCCCCCGAGACCAATCCCCGCCTCGTCTTCGAGCGCCTCTTTGGCGCCGGTTCCACTGCGGCCGAACGTCGGGAGAACCTCCTGCTCCGCCAGACCCAGCAGCGCTCCGTCCTCGACTTCGTCTCCGCCGAAACCCGTCGCCTCTCGCGCGGCCTCTCCTCCGGCGACCACCGCAAGCTCGACGAATACCTCACCAGCGTCCGCGAGATTGAGCAGCGCATCCAACGCGCCGAGCGCGCGGGCGGCACACGGAAGGATCCGGGCACCGCCAGCCCGTCCGGCATCCCCGAGAGTTTTCAGGAATACATCCGGCTCAACCTCGACATGCTCGCGCTCGCGTTCCAGACCGACAGCACCCGCGTGGCGACCTTCATGATGGCCGGCGATGGCAACAACCGCGGTTTCGCCGAGATCGGCGTGCCCGAAGGGCACCACCACTGCACGCACCACGGCAACCGCCCCGAACTCCTCAACAAGACCCTCATCATCGAGAAATGGTATGTCGCCCAGCTCGCCTATTTCCTGGAGAAGCTGGACGCCGTGAAGGACCCCGATGGCCGCTCCGTGCTGCACAACTCAATGATCATGTATGGCACCGGCCTCTCCAACGGCAACCGCCACCTCCACACCAATCTTCCCATTATTCTCGCCGGCTCCGGCGGCGGCACCTTCACCCCCGGCCGCTACCAAAAATACAACAGCGAGCCCATCGCCAACCTCTACCTCAGCATGATGGACCGCATGGGCGTCCCCGCCGTCGAGCGCTTCGGCGACTCCAGCGGCCGCCTGGCGGATGTGTGAGGGCGATCGCGCCACTCGGTGACTGAGACTGTAGGGCCGGCCTCGTGGCCGGGCCGTCTGTCCCATCGCACTCCGAGGCCCGCCGACAAGCGGCGGCCCTACAACTTGATCATGGAAGTATTTTGGGGAACGCTGACCACTATGACGGCTCCTTGCGGCGGAGACGCACGCCTAGGGCAAACGCGGCGTGGGCTTCGGCGGCGAGAAGCAGCCAGTGCCGGTAGGGGTTGTCGTAGGAGACAAGGTTGTAGTCGGCGTAGCCGATCCGGCCGTCGAGGTCGGGCGTCGGGCAACGGGAAACGCATCTCAGTTGCCACGGGCGGGGCCGGGGCCGGGATTCCTGTCGCCGCCGTCGCCGGGCGTGACCTTCTCGGAGATGATGCCGGCGCGCCGCTCGGCCAGCCGGGTGCGGATGGCCTCGCGCACCTTCTCGCTGCGGAAGGAGAACTGTGCGCCGGTCGCCGCCTGCCAGATGTCCGACAGAATGGGGGCTTTGGTGTTGCTCACCCATTCGCGGGCTTGCGGCGCGGCACGGTCGTCGGCCACCTGCAGCCAGTTGACCAGCGCGGTGCCGGCGGCCGCGCCGCCGATATGCACGAGGATGTCGCCCGCCAACTTGGCGTTCGGGCTGCCGACCGCGCTCTGGGCCAGCAGCGCGGCCACGGGCGGCGTCGCGCTCTCATGGTCAATTTGCCGCAGCGCATTTTGCGCAGCCGCCTTACGCGCGTCGTCCTTGCCGGGCGGTGCCAGCGCGGCGTCAAGCAGGAACTGCACGCTGCTGGCCGCGCCAATCTCGGCCAGCGGGTTTGCGATGGTCATTAGCACCTGCGGGTCGGATGTGTCCCGCCACAGCTTTTCCAACGGGGCCACCAGTTGCGCGCCGGATTCGGTGCCGACCCGCCCAATGCCCGCTAAACCACCGAGCGCCCAGCCCCGCACCTCGGGGTCGGTCGCCGTCTGCCGCAGGTTGATAAAAAATTCCACCGTCTGTTTGGTGGCGGCTTCACCCACACCGCCGATCAGAATCTGGCGCTCCAATTTTGAATTGGACGAGTCCTCGATGAACCCGCGCAGCAACGCGAAGAATTCCGGCGGCGGGGTGCGGGCGCGGATTTCACCGGTCAAGCCGGTCAAGATGCTGCCTGGTATGGGAGGGCGAAATAAGGGGTCATGTGTGAACTTTTGACAAGGCGGCGGCGAAGCCCCGCGTGCCGGCCCCGCCGCGCAGCCGGAAACGCCGCACATATTGCGTCACGCTGCCTGGCACCCCCATCTGCAGCCGCGCCGCCAGCCAGCCGTTGGTCACCGACGTGGCCGTTTTCATCACGGCCGCCAGCCGCACCTTGTCCACCGCCGATTTCCGCGCCGGCAGCCGGTCCAGCCGCACCCCCAGCGCGGTGGCGGCGGCGCGTAACCGCTCCTCCCACACCGCCGCCCGCGCCTCCTGGTGCGCCGCCCGGTCCGCGCCCAGCAGCTCGAACCGTTCCCGCCCTGTGCCTTTCCCCGTCAGCTCCTGCCTGAGCCCCGCCTTAAACTCCGCCGATCCGACCGCCCAGCCCCGGCTCAACCGGCCGAACCGCTCCTCGCGCCGCCGGCCGTCCTCCTCCGCCAGCACGCCCAGATAGGCCAGATAGCTGCGCCAGCCGGCCGCCGTGTCCCCGAGCCCGCCGCTCTCCGCCTGCACGGTCTGCGCCACCAGCCCAGCCGGCCGCGCCTTCGGTTTCTGCATGAAATGATGCAGGCTGCTCCAGCGGAATTCCCGCAGCCGCTCCACCGGCAGCACCCTAGCCCGCACCGGATTGAGATGGATGTAGTGCGCCACCTGCGCCAACGCGTGTCCCGGCTCGACATGCAGCGCCTTGTAGCGCCCCTGAAATGGCCGCCCCGCCTCTCCGCGAAACCGGTTGAACCGCGCCGCCCAGGTGCCTTGCAGCCACTTCATCCCCGCGCTCAAGTTCGGCTCCGGTGTCTCCACCGCCAGATGAAAATGGTTCCGCATGATCACAAACGCGTGCAGCCGCCAACCGAAGCGGGCGACCGCCTCCAGCAGGCAGGCCTCAAACGACTCAGCCGCCCCCGGACCCGCGAAGAGGTTCCGCCGGTAGTTGCCGCGGTTGATCACATGGTAGCACGCCCCCGCGTATTCGAGCCGGAGTTTTCTGGGCATGGCGCTTCCTAGGAGATCTTGGACGGTTTGTCAAGAGTTCACACATGACCCCTTGGCTTCATCCCCGAGCAGCTCGCCGGCAAGCGCGTCGCCACCGAGCTGGTCGGCACGGTAAAACGCTATTTCGCGGCTAAAAAGATCCCGGTCGAGGTCGAGTTCTCCTGGGGCGCGACCGAGGTCAAGGTCCCCGACCTCGTGGACGCCATCGTGGACATCACCGAGACCGGCTCGTCGCTCCGCGCGAACAAGCTCCGTATCGTGGACACGCTGCTGGAGACCAACACCAAGCTCATCGCGAACAAAGCGAGCTGGGCCAACCCCGCAAAG
>CAIPZZ010000018.1 GCA_903869665.1 uncultured Opitutia bacterium
ACCGCCAGCACCGCCACCACCGGGGGCACCGCCGCCAGCACCGCCACCACCGGGGGCACCGCCGCCACCGCCGCCACCGCCGCCACCACCGCCACCGCCGGGGCCGCCACCGCCGCCACCACCGTTGTTCTTCTTCCAGTTGACCCAGTTGGCCAGCTCGGTGGAATCAATGGCTTTGTCACTGTTCTTATCAAATACCATCAGGGTCTTGAAATTGTCGGCCGCCAGTTGCTGCATGATTTTTAGCTCAGCGGTCTCAAGCTTGCCATTGTGGTTGGTATCGTAGGCGTTGAGCAACTCGGTGCCGGGATTGGAAACCTTGGGCTTGGCGGCACCACCGCCGCTGGGCTGACCGCCGGCGGCGAACATGACTACAGGCACGGCCAGCGCACAGGCCGTCAGCAGGGAGAAGAATTTGCGGGGAACAGGGGAGAGATAAGGGGAGTTCATGACGGAACCAAAGTGTGATACAAAATGGCCTAGCGCAATAATTAATTTGTAAAGGATTCCATTTCTCCTGAATGGCACGCTCTACCCCACCCCCGCTGCGGAACCAAGCCCGCTGCTACGGTCGCGTCACCCGCACGCGCATGAAGCGCCGGGTCGCGTCCGCGCCGCCGAGGTCGCGCACCCGGATGCGCTCGCCGCCGCCGGCAAGCGTCGTGCGCTCCATCTCCTGCGTGGGCAGGCCGGGGCTGTTGGCCGCGCCCGCGCTATAGACGTGGCCGGGGGTCCAGGTGGCAAGGTCGCCGGAGACCTCGACCGTGTAGATGAGATCGTCGCGGTCGGACGGACGGATGAATGTGATCTCCAAGCGCGTCGTGCCGGCGTCGTCAATGGTCGTGATGGTCGGCAGGCCCGCGCCGCCGGCGCCGCCCGCATCGGCAGCGGGGGTGCCGGCGGTGAGCGGGTCGAGGCCGAGGGCGTATTCGAGGAGATTGCTGAGGCCGTCGCCGTCGGGGTCGGCGGTGGGCGGGAGGCTGACATTGCTTTGCAGGGGAGCCCAGGCCGCGAAAGCCGTGGGCTTAAATACCACGCTGTCGAGGCGCCCCGCGTCCTCGCCGGTGCTCACATAGGGATCCTTCGTGTAGCTCCAACGCAGCGTGTGGGTGCCGGCAGAAATGGTGCCCGTGAACTGCGCCCAGCCTGGATCACCGGCAATCTGCATCTGCTCCATGCCATCCACCGTGAAATGCAGGATGTCGTAGTTCGCCGTCGCGTCGGCCTCGGAGGATGCCTTCCACCAAAACGTCAGCCGTCCCGGCCCGGTGACACTGGTCTCCAGCCAGCTTTCGGTGCCGTTGTTCATGATGACACCACTGCGCGCCGAGGCAAAGCCGCCAGCGGGTGATACCGCGCCATCCACCGTCCAGCCCGCGTCACCGCCGGTGGTGAACGCGAGCGTGGCCGGCGCGTCGAGCGCTGCCGCCAGCGTGGCGGGCAACACGGTGAGCGAGAGCCCGCGGGTGGCGCTGCCGGCGACGTTGGCAGCGGAGAGCGTGACCGTATAGATGCCGGCGGACGAGGGCGTGCCGGTGACCGCGCCCGAAAGCGTGTGGCAGGCGAGGCCCGGCGGGAGGCCGGCGGCGGAATAGTGGAGCGCGCCCGCGCCGGCCGCGGCCTGGATCTGGTAATTGAACGCCGCGCCCACCGCGCCGGCGGCCGTCGCCAGACCGCGCACGACCGGGGCGAGCAAGGCCGGCGGTGTGAGGCTGCCCGACACGCGAAACTTCCCCAAACTGCCATAGTTGGTCCAGCCGGTCGTCGTCGTGCCGACGCCCACGCTTGTCACACCGAGATAATAAATGCCCGCCGACACGCTCGCCGCGAGGGTGGGAAAATTCGCACCAAGGGTGGGGCTGGCCGTGGCAATGGCCGTGCCGGCGCCATTGTAGAGCACGAGCCGCGCGGTGAGGTTCGGCAGGCCGTCGTCGCTGGTGCCGGTGTAGTCGTCGGCCACGGCGAGCGACACGGTGCCGGTCGCGGCGAAGGCGAACATCGCCGTCGCGCCGGTGCCAACGATCATCCCGCTCGCGCTGATGCTCGTCGCGCCCGGCGCAGCGAGCGCGGCGGACTCGCTGGTCGTGTTGGCGGCGGCGGCGCGGAGACCGGTGTGGTTGGTGATGTCGGCGATGATGGCGAGGTCATCCTCGGTGTTGTTGCCGTGTTTGGTGCCATCGTTGTAGTCGCCCTTGCTCCACTGGGTAAATGCGCGGCCATACGGCGCGCCCATAATCGGCCCCCAGCCGCTCGCACCGCTGCCACGCCCAAAATAATAATCGTCGGTGGTGACACCGAAACGGCTTTTCAGTCCGTCGTGCGACAGCCCTAGCGTGTGGCCAACTTCGTGCGCGATGGCGAACGCGATGTCCGCCGTCACGAAGTTGATGCGGTCGGAGAAAACCCACGCGGGGATGTCGTCCGACACCCCACCCTCGCCGCACTCGGCCCATGACTGCAAAAACGCCACGCCTGCCGCGCCGCTGCTATACCAGTTGGCCGGGCTGCTCGCACCGATGTTGGTCACGATACAGCGCATCCGCCGCTGCGGCGACGCGGCGGCGTAGCGCGCAGGGTCGGTGGTCACGCTAATCTGGAACGGCCGGTAATCCTCGGCGACGCGGCGGCGGATCTCCTCCTGCTGCGCGACGGTCAGGCCGCTGGCGGCGGCCGTGATGGTGCTGCCAGAGTTCCAAGCGGAGTCGTTCACCGTCTCGCCATCGAAATCCAGGAAAAGGACAGCCGCAAATCCCGGGTCATCGTCCGCTGTGAGCGCCGACGGGCCGGACGCGCCGTTGGCGTCTGCAACAGGTGCAACCGCGGAGGGCGCGCCACCAGCCGACGACGGTGGCGGGGGCGGGAGCGGCAGCTCGCAGAGGACGTGCGCGCGGTCCTTCTCCAAGAGGTAGGCCGCGCCGTCCTTTCCCGTCTCGACGGCATAGGCGACCGCGCCGCCCGCCGGGACGATGAAGCCGCCCGGCGCGCGCCCGCCAACGCCGAGGCTGAAACGCCCACCGTCCGCCAGCGCGCCGCCGAGCAGCAGGCGGCCACTGGTCTCGCGCCGCGCGAAGCTCACCCTACCCCGAGCGACGGTGCCGTCGAACAAAGGCAGGCCGATCTCGGCACCCGCGCGCAGGCCCGCCGCCGCGCCGAGGTCAACGCGAGCCGCGCGCAAAAATTTCTCCGCTTCCGTGGGCACGGAAAATTTGGCGGAAATGGGCGGCGGCGCGGTCAGAGCCGTGACTCGCCAGAGCGGCGGGGCGGACGGGATGGCGGCAAGCGCGGAAGCCGGCCCGGCGGCGACGGAAGAAGCGGCGTCGGCGGACGCGGAGGATGCTCCGGTTATGGCTGCCGCTACCGGCATTTTCGGCAAACGCCCGCCCGTCCACAGCCATGCGGCCAGCAACAGGGCCACGCCGAGCGCGGCCCAGAGACGGGCGGAGACATGGTGACGGCGAGGCAACACGCAAAACATTTGCTCAAACACCGTCTGACGTCAACCCTGCCCTCCGCGTGGTAAATGGCTCAGTTTGTCATGGCGAGGAACGGCAGCGACGAAGCAATCCATCTGACTTCGAGCTGGATCGCCACGCCCGGCCTCTCGACAGGCTCAAGGCCCTGAGCTTGTCGAACGGGCTGCGCCGGGCTCGCGATGACACGGCAAACTGCACTACCGCCCTCCACCCCAAACTTCCGGCTATTTGCCGCCCATGAGCGCGCCAAGCTGCTCCTGCAGTGACAGAAAAAAGTCGGGGCTGAGATCGCCGGCCGGCACCTCGTAAAGCTGCTTGTTTTTCGCGTGCTCGTAGAGCTGCCGCACGCCATCGGCGGCGCGGCCCTTGGGGCGGAGGATTTTTTTGCGCTCCAGCATGAGGGCGAGGAACTGCACGAGGCGCGCGTTCTCGGGCGCGCCGCCGACGGCGGGGTCGGCGAGGGTGAGGAAGAGGTTCTCGGCGTTGAGGCGGAGCAGGCGGGCAGGGTCGGCGCCGGCGGCGCGGGGCTTGAAGACCTGCACCCACGAGCAGACCGGGATGCCGGGCGCGACGAAACCGTGCGACGCGGCCTCGGCGACATCGTGGCGCGCGAAGGCGCCGGCGGCGTCGCGCACGAGGCGGCTAACGACGCGGTCGCCGGGGGCGAAGGCGCGGCCGGTGGCGGCGCAGACGACGGCGAGCGGGGAAAGGGACGGCTCCATGCGGGTTTCTTGTTGCGCGCGCGCGCGGCCAACGCCAGCAATTTCCGGCCCGCACCCAAATGAGAGGACGCCTCATCGCCATCGGCGACATCCACGGCTGCGCCGCCGAGCTGGCGGAGCTGCTGGCGGCGCTCGCGCCGGGGCGCGACGACCGGATCGTGCTGCTAGGCGACCTCGTGAACCGGGGGCCGGACAGCCGCGGCGTGCTTGAGCTGGCGCGCGCGCACAACGCGACCGCACTGCTGGGTAACCACGAGCTGCGCCTCCTGAAATACCGCCGCACCGGCGACAAAAAATATATCAAAGAGACCGACCTCGACACCTTTGAAAAGCTACGGCCGGCAGATTGGAAATTTTTGGAGGCGATGCCGCTGACGTTCGAGGAGCCGGAGCTGGACACGGTGTTTGTCCACGGCGGGTTTCTGCCCGGCACGCCCTGGCGCAGGCAGCCGGCGGAGGTGGTGACGCGCATCCAAGTGGTGGACAAGGAAGGCCTCCCGGCGAAGCGCGCCGACGCGCCCGGCGCGCCGCTGTGGGCCGATTTGTGGGATGGGCCGCCCTTCGTGGTCTATGGCCACACGCCGCGCCCTGAAATTTACAAGCGCAAGTGGTCGGCGGGCATTGACACTGCCTGCGCGATGGGCGGCAGCCTGACGGCGCTGGTGCTGCCGGAGCGGCGCGTCGTGCAGGTGAAGGCGCGGAAGAAATACTATCCGTGACCGGGCTCACGATTGCTTAGAAAAACGTTTAACCACGAATTGCACGGATGGGAAAATCTGTTAAGGCCGGGAGCAGGTTTTGCGGGTTGCGGCAGGCTGCATGACACGTCTAGATCGCCCCCATGCCAGAAGCCGTCCCCACTCTCACCGTCGCCGAGCTGAAGGCGCTGGACAATGCGAACGGTCGCGCGTTCGCGGCGCTGCTAGTCGTGAAAAAGCTCGCCGTGAAAACGGCGTCGAACGGGAACGCGTTTCTCAGCGCGGACCTGGGCGACCGGGGCGGGTCGTTTGGCTGCACGGTGTTCTCGGACGGGCCGGGCTTTGAGGCGCTGAAGGCTGCCGGCGAGGGCGCGGTGGTGCGCGTGGAGGGCAAGTTGGACTTTTACAATGGCCGGCTGTCGCCGAAGCTGGCGCGAGTGGCGGTCGTGCCGGAGGCCGAGCTGGGCGCGACGGGGGTGATTGACAGTCTGGTTGAGGTCGCGCCGGAAAATGCGGACGCGCTATGGGCGGAGTGCAATGGTTTCATTGACGCCATCGGTCACGCGGAGCTGCGCGCGACGGTGCGGGCGGTGTTCGACGAGATCGGGGAGGCGTTCCGGCTCGCGCCGGCGGCGGTGGCGATGCACCACGCCTACCGGCACGGGCTGCTGGAGCACACTATCCACATCGCGCGGGCGGCGCGGGCGCTGCTGCCGCTCTACCGCGAGGTGGACGCCGACCTGGCGATGGCGGGCGTGCTGCTGCACGACACGGGCAAGGCCATCGAATACGAGGGCACGCTGGCGACGCGGCGCAGCCGGCGGGGAATTTTGCAGGGGCATGTGGTGCTCGGCTACCAGCTCGCCCGCAAGGCGGGCATCAAGGCCAAGCTCGACGCGGAGCGGCTGGAGCGGCTGGAGCACATCATCCTCTCACACCAAGGCGAGCCGGCGTGGGGCGCGGCGGTGTGGGCGGCGACGCCGGAGGCGGTGTTTGTCTCACTGGTGGACAATCTCGACGCGAAGCTGGGCATGGTGCAGCGTGCGCTGCGGCAAGCGTCGGCGGGTGGCGAAGAATTTTCCGAACGGCTGCCGGGGCTGAACACCGCGCTGCTCACGCGACCACAGGGGTGAGAGAACCGGACAGAAAAAAGGCCGGCGGAGCGCGCCGGCCTGAGTGAAGCGTGATCCGTCCGGGCAGTGCGGCGGTCACTTGGCGCCCATTTTCTTGATGATCTCAATGATGGGCAGGAAGAGCGCGATAACGATGGTGCCGACGACCGCAGCCATGCCGGAGATCATGATGGGCTCAATGATGGAGGTGAGGGCACCGACGGCGTTGTCCACCTCCTCGTCGTAAATGTCGGCGATGCGGGTGAGCATGTCGGGCAGCGCGCCGGTCTCCTCGCCGACCTCAATCATGGAGGTGACCATGCTGGGAAAGATCTTCGCGGCGTCGAGAGGCTTGGCGACGTTGTCGCCCTCCTTGACGCGGTCGTGGACGAAGTTGAGGGCGTCGGCGATATGGACGTTGCCGCTGGTGTCGCGCGTGATATTGATGGCCTGAAGGATGGGCACGCCGGAGGAAAGCAGAGTGCCGAAGGTGCGGCTGAAACGGCCGATGGAGGCGCGAAGAATCAGGGAGCCGAAGGGAGGAACCTTGAGGAGAACCCAGTCAATGGCGCGGGTGCCACCCTTGGTTGACTTGAAGATGCGGAATCCGAAAACAATGCCCGCAACAATGCCAACGGAGATCAGCCAGCGATGCTGGATGAAATAGCTGATATCCATCACCAGCTGCGTGAGCGCGGGCATTTTGGTATCCTTGCCGAGCATGCTCTTGAAGATGCTCTCAAACTGGGGGATGACCACGACCATGAGGATGGTGACGATGATCACAGCGACACCGAGGATGATGACGGGATAGGTCATGGCGGACTTGACCTTGCCCTTGATCTTCTCGGCCTTCTCCATGAACTTGGCAAGACGGTCGAGCACGGTGCCCAGCACGCCGCCGGCCTCGCCGGCCTTGATCATGTTGATGTAAAGGCGGTCGAAGAGCTTGGGGTGTTGCAGGAGACCGTCGGAGAAATTGCCGCCGCCACGGATGGACTCGGCGAGCGACTCAATGACGACCTTAAACCGGGCATTTTTTTCCTGCCGGGCGAGCGTCTCCAAACTGCGCATGATCGGCATGCCGGCATTGACGAGGATGGCGAGCTGGCGGGTGAACAGGGTGATGCCGGCGGTGTTGATGGCTCGGCCGAAGGCAATCCCTACGCTTTTTTTCTTCTTCGCGGCGGCGGCGGGCGCAGGGGTTTCCTTTTTGGCGGCCTTGGTTTTGGACGCGACAAGAGAGGCGGTGGCGGTGGTGGACATGGGGAAAGGGGCAGGTTAGGTGTATTTGACGACTTCCTCGATGGAGGTGAGGCCCTCGAAGATGGCACGGAGGCCGTCGTCGCGCAAGGTTCTCATGCCGAGCTCAAGCGCCTTCTGCTTGATAACCAGCGTGGGGGCCTTTTCCACGATGAGGTCGCGAATGGGCTCGCTCATGCGCAGCCACTCGTAGATGCCGAGACGGCCGCGGTAGCCGCTGCTGCTGCAATATTCGCAGCCCTTGCCATAGAAGAACTCGCGGTTGCCGATGTCCACCGGGTCAACCCCGAGCTGGCGGAGCAGCGACTCGTTGGGCTCGTAGGGCGTGCGGCATTTCTGGCAGACGCGACGCAGAAGGCGCTGGGAGAGCACGGCCTCGACCGACGAGGCGAGCAGGAAGGGCTCAAGGCCCATGTCAATGAGGCGGGTGATGGTCCCGGGAGCATCGTTGGTGTGCAAGGTCGAGAGCACCAAGTGTCCGGTGAGGGAGGCCTGGATGGCGATCTGGGCCGTCTCCAAGTCGCGCACCTCGCCGACCATGATCACATCGGGATCCTGCCGGAGAAAGGAGCGGAGCGCGGCGGCAAAGGTGAGGCCGACGGTATGGTTGACCGGCACCTGCATGATGCCCTCGATCTCATACTCAACGGGATCCTCGGCGGTGAGGAGCTTGAGATCGGGGCTGTTGATGACGCGCAGCGCGCTGTAGAGGGTGGTGGTCTTGCCACAGCCGGTGGGGCCGGTGACGATGAAGATGCCGTTGGGGCGGTGAATGATCTCGTTGATGCCCGTAAAGACATCGGCCGGCAGGCCGAGCTGGGTGAGATCGAGCTGCATCGCGGACTGGTCGAGCACGCGAAGCACGACGGACTCGCCAAACTGCGTGGGCAGGGTGGAGACGCGCAGGTCAACGGCGCGATTGGCGATGGTAAGCTTGATGCGTCCGTCCTGCGGAATGCGGCGCTCGGCGATATTGAGGTTGGCGAGCACCTTCACGCGGGAGGTGATGGGGGTGGCGAGCTGCTTGGGCGGGGGCGACATCTCGTAGAGCGCGCCGTCAATGCGGTAGCGGATCTTGAACTCGTGCTCGAAGGGCTCGAAATGGATGTCGCTCGCCTTGTCGCGGATGGCCTGGTTGAGGACGAGGTTGACGAAGCGGACGATCGGAGTCTGGCCGGCCATCGCCTCAAGATCCTTCTCGGAGATCTCCTCAGCACCGACGGCGGCGGCCTTTTTCTCGCCGCTGAGGTCGTGGAGCAGATCCTCCAGCGTGGAGACGTCCTCGCCGTAGTGCAGCTTGACCAAAGCCTCGACGCGCACGGGATCGGAAATGGTGATGCGGACGCTCTTGCCGATAGCGAAGGAGAGGTCGGCGGCGATGTTGGGGTTGAACGGGTCGCTGGCGACGACATCCAGCGTCTGGCCGTCGAAGCGGATGGGCAGCACGTTGTAGGCGCGGGCGAGGTCGCCATCGATGCTGTTGACCACCTCGCCGGGGATGACGGGCATCTCCTCAATGTAGGGGAGGCCCAGATGCGCGGCGACCTTTTTGATGAGATCGGCGCGGGTGATGTAGCCGAGCTCGACGAGGACGTCGGCGAGGGGCTTGCCGGTGGCCTTGTGTTCGTCGTCGGCGGCCTCGAGCTCGGCGGGGGCGATCAGCTGGTGCTCGCGGCAAAGTTCGAGGATGTCGTTGTCGTGGGTTTCAAACATGGGGAAAAAGGGGAGGAGGGGGAAAACGGGAAAGTCAGACTTGACGGAGTTGCGCGCCGGCGGCGAGCAGTTTCTCGCGCATGAAGACCGTGTCCTGCGCCTTCTCGACGGCCTCGTCGGGGGTGATCAGCTCGCGGTTGACAAGGCTCATCAGGTGCGTGTCCATGGTGATCATGCCGAGGTTGGCGCCGGTCTGGATATCAGAGCTGATCCGAAAGGTCTTGTTCTCTCGGATGAGGGAACCGATGGAGCTGGTGTTGATCATGATCTCGTAGCCGGCGATGCGGCCACCGCCGATCTTTTTGCAAAGCACCTGGGAGATGACGGCGATCAGCGAGGTGGAGAGCTGCATACGGATCATTTCCTTCATGTTGGCGGGGAAGGCGTCAATGATACGGTCAATGGTCTTGGGGGCGCTGTTGGTGTGGAGCGTGCCAAAGACGAGGTGGCCGGTCTCAGCGGCGCTGATGGCAGCCTCGATGGTCTCAAGGTCGCGCATCTCGCCAACGAGGATGATGTCGGGATCCTGGCGCAGCGCACGGCGGATGGCCTCGGAGAAGCTCGGCACGTCAGAATGCACCTCGCGCTGGGTAACGACGCAGCGCTTGTGGGGGTGGAAGAACTCGATGGGATCCTCGATGGTGATGATGTGGCCGTCGCGCGTCTCGTTGATGTAATTGATCATCGCCGCGAGGGTGGTGGACTTGCCGGAGCCGGTCGGGCCGGTGACCAGGATGAGTCCGCGCGGGCGGTAGAGGAGCTCCTTGATCTTGTCGGGGATGCCGATGTCACGCAGGCCGTAAAATTTGTTCGGGATCTGGCGGAGCACCATGCCGTAGTTGCCCTTGGACTTGAGGACGGAGACGCGGAAGCGGGCCTTGTCCATGTAGGCGAAGCCGAAGTCGGCCCCACCATTCAGCTTGGCCTGCTGCTGGTGGCCGTCGGGCGTGATCGAGAGCATGAGCTGCTCGGTGTCGGCCGGCGTGAGCTGGGGACCCTCAATGGGCACCATGCCGCCGCCGAGGCGGAGGGTGGGCGGCTGGCCGACCTGGATGTGCAGGTCGGAGGCGCGCTGATCCACCATCAGCTCAAGCAGGTCGTTCATCTCGTAGGCCATGACGGGACAAATCCGCAGTGGGCCGCTTAGGCGACGTCGCCGACGGTGATGGAGACGACTTCCTCAATGGTGGTGGCGCCGGTGAGAACCTTACGGAGGCCGTCCTCGCGCATGGTCCGCATGCCGAGGGCACGGGCCTTTTCGCGGAGCTTGCCGGTGCCGGCGCCGTCGTAAATCATGCGGCGGATCTCATCGTTGACGATGAACATCTCGAAGATGCCGTAGCGTCCGCGGTAGCCGGTGGCGTTGCAGTTGGGGCAGCCGGCACCCTTCATGAAAGTGGCGTTGGCGGCCTGAGCGGGGGTGATGTTGAGCGAGCGAATCTCCTCCGTGTCGGGCGTGTAGGGCTTCTTGCACTGCTTGCAGACCTTACGGACGAGGCGCTGGGCCATCGCCGCGCGCAACGCGGTGGAGACTAGGAAGGGCTTCACGCCGATGTCGGTGAGGCGGTTGATCGCGCCGGGGGCATCGTTGGTGTGCAGGGTGGAGAACACCATGTGGCCGGTGAGAGAGGCGTTGATGGCAATCTCGGCGGTCTCCAAGTCACGAATTTCGCCGACCATCACGATATTGGGCGCCTGGCGCAGCATGGCGCGGAGCGCGGAGGCAAAGCTCATGCCGACGTCGTGGCGGACGGGCACCTGGTTGATGCCGGCAAGCTGATATTCGACGGGGTCCTCGACGGTGATGATCTTGCGGTCGGGCTTGTTGATGAAGTGTAGACAGGAGTAAAGCGTCGTGGTCTTGCCCGATCCGGTGGGGCCGGTGACGAGGAAAATGCCGTCAGGCAGGCTGATCAATTTCTCCATGATCGCCTGGTCGTCGCTGAAAAAGCCGAGCTCGGGGAGGCCGAGCTGCAGGCCCTCCTTGTCGAGGATGCGCATGACAATGCTCTCGCCGTGGACGGTAGGAAGGGAGGAGACGCGCAGGTCGAGCGACTTGCCGCCGACATTGACCTGGATGCGCCCATCCTGCGGGATGCGTTTCTCCGCGATGGAGATGTTCGCCATGATCTTCAGGCGCGAGATGATCGAGAGCTGAAGCCGCTTGGGCGGGTTCTCGACCTCGAGGAGCACGCCGTCAATCCGGTAGCGGATGCGGAAGCGTTTTTCCATCGGCTCGAGATGGATGTCCGAGGCGCGGCGCTGGATGGCCTCCATGATGACACTGTGGACGAGCCGAATAATGGGGCCGTCGGCCTCCTTGCCGTCGGCCACAGGGCCACGGGTGGAGACGCCGTCGTCCTCGCCGCCCTCGGTCATCTTGTCGAGAAACTGATCCATCGAGCCCGCGTCCTTGCCATAAAGCCGCTCGATGGCCTGCTTGATGTCGGCGGCCGGTGCGACGCAGGGCTCAATGGTGAGATTAAGCACATGGCCGATCTCATCAATGGTCTGGACATCAAGCGGGTCGCTGATGGCGATGCGAAATTTTTTGCCGTCTTTCGCGAGCGGGTAGGCCTTGTAGCGGTTGGCCATGTCACGCGGGAAATAGTTGATCAGCTCGCCGGGGGTGCGGATCATGCTCACATCCACCGCCTGCAGGCCGAACTCGGCGGCGAGCAGTTTGCTAAACTGCTGCGGCTCGACGACTTTCTCGGTCACAAGCACATCAGTCACCTTGGGCGGCGGGGCGGAGAGGTCGCTATGTTGCGCGATCTGCTCGCGCGCAGCGTCAACTTGCGCCTGGGTGATCACGCCCTTGTCGAGGGCCAGCTGGACGACGAAATCTTCGGTGGAGGTCACGGGAGGGAGGGGATGGGAGGGGAGGGGAAAAGAGGGGCGAGCAAAAGCTAAAGGTTGAGACTAAGCAAGAACTCTGCGTTGGTTTTTGTCTTTTTCAGCCGCTGGATAAGCATGTCCATCGCCTCGACCGGAGGGATGCCCTGCATCGCCCGGCGCAGGCCGTAAACGCGCAGCATCTCCTCGGGGTGGTAGATGAGCTCCTCCTTGCGAGTGCCGGAACGGTCAATGTTGATCGCCGGATAGATGCGCTTGTCCGACAGGCCACGGTCAAGATGCAGCTCCATGTTGCCCGTGCCCTTAAACTCCTCAAAGATGATCTCGTCCATCCGGCTGCCGGTGTCTATTAGCGCCGTGCCGAGGATCGTCAGGCTGCCGCCGCCCTCGATATTGCGCGCCGAGCCGAAGAACCGCTTCGGCTTCTGCAACGCCGTCGCCTCCAGGCCGCCCGACATGATCTTGCCGCTGTTCGCCGCCAGCGCGTTGTAGGCGCGCGCGAGCCGCGTGATCGAGTCGAGCAGGATAATGACGTGCTCGCCGCCCTCGACCAGCCGCCGCGCCTTCTCTATCACCATCTCGGCGGCGTGGACGTGGCTCTCCGGCATCTCGTCAAACGTCGAGCTGACGACCTCGCCCTTGCAATGGCGCTTGAAGTCCGTGACCTCCTCCGGCCGCTCGTCCACCAGCAGGATGATGAGCCGTTTCTCGGGGAAGTTGTGCGCGATGGAGTTGGCGATGTTTTGCAGCAGGATCGTCTTGCCCGTGCGCGGCGGCGCGACGATGAGGCCGCGCTGGCCGAAGCCTACCGGCGTCAGCAGGTCCACGGCGCGCATCGAGATGTCCTTGTGGATCGGCGCCTCGAGCAAGATGCGCTGGAGCGGGTAATACGGCACCAGCTCCTCAAACGGCAGCAGCGTGCCGGTCGCGCCAGGCTGGCCGCCCATGACTGCGCGCACGCCCACCGCCGCCGGGCAACGCTCGCCGGACCGTGGCGGTTGCAGGACCGCCTCGAGGTGGTGACCGCGCCTCAGCCCGT
Organism: uncultured Opitutia bacterium; assembly: GCA_903869665.1. Classification (GTDB taxonomy): domain Bacteria; phylum Verrucomicrobiota; class Verrucomicrobiia; order Opitutales; family Opitutaceae; genus CAIYUN01. Next base: position 12,877 of record CAIPZZ010000018.1, read on the forward strand.
GCCGCTGCACTAGGCTCGCAGGCACATAGGTGTTGTCGGCGTAAAGCCGGTAGTTGACGTGCGAATGAACGATGAAACCGTGCCCCGCGTCCGTCAGGTCCAGCCAGCCGCGGTCGAGCAGCGGGAGCTTTTTCTCCGTCACGCCGCGCATCACGGCATCCAACGCCTGCCGCCGGTTCGGCGGGCCGTCGAACCCCGCGCCGAGCCTCTTTGCCAGCGCGACCAGATCGCCCAGGTTGAGCGCGTGAATTTCATCAAGGAAAAGCGGCTCCGCGCTGCCGTCGCCGCCGAGCTGCACCGCCAGCGCGTCGAGCGCGGCCTGGTCGGCAAAGCGCGCCGGATCAGGCAGATCGCCAAAATGCTGCGGCACCCCGACGGGCGGCGGTGGCTGGGGGGGCGGCGCATGGTGCCCGCCGCCGGGTTTGCCGCCCTCTCCAGGCTTGCCCTGCTGACGGTCCAGCCACTTCTGCTTTTTCTTGTCGCGTTTCTTCTCCCACCACGGGCGGTTGTCAGGGACGGCTGGGCCGCCCGGCGCGGGCGTGGTCTCACCACTCGCGCTCGAAACTGCGGAGCCCTGAGAGGTTGTTGCGGCCGGTGGCGGGGCAAAGGACGATGGAGCTTCGCGGCTACCCGGAGCCTCGGTCGCCACCGGGGTGGCGGTGGACGGAGCAGCTTCGAACGCGAGGGCAGACTGCGGGGCCTCGTTCGTCCCACCTGTCGCTAGCGGCACGGTCACGCCTTCGGTCGGACGGATCTTCGGCGGGCGGCCGCGCTTGCGTTTCGGCGTTTCGGCGGAGGGGGGGACTTCGGGCGTGGTGTCGTTTTCGGCCATGTTCGGATGAAAGAGGTTAAGATAATTGGAAGCGCGTCACTTTGTCTCGCGCGCTCAACAGCGCGCGGCGAGCCTGGCGTCGAGCCGGACAACCTGCACGCGCAAAGCATCGGGGGTGCCGTCGTTGGACAGCACAAAGTCGGCGAGTTCGTTTTTTTTGGCCAAGGGGAGTTGCCTAGAGATTCTCGCCTCGGCGGACGCATAGGAAAGTCCGCGTCCTGCCAGCCGGGCGAGCTGGGACGGTGAAGATGCGGCCACGCAGACCGTGAAATCAAAACATTTCTCCAAATTTCTTTCAAAGAGCAGCGGCACCTCCGCCACCCAACGCGCGCCCGGCTCTGCCGCCACCGCCTCCCTCCAGCACGCCAGCACGCGCGGGTGGGTGAGTTCCTCCAGCCAGTGCAGCTCACTCTCGCTCCCTGCCACGAACACCCGCGCCGCCACCGCCTCGCGACGCACATTACCCGTCCCGTCCACCGCCTCCGGCCAGCGGGCGCGGATCGCCGCCACCACTTCCGGCTCGCGTAGCACCTCGTCGCGCACCACCTGGTCGGCGTCAAACACCCGCCAGCCCAGCTCTGCGAAGAGGCGCGCCGCCGTAGATTTGCCGCAGCCCATGCCGCCGGTGAGGCCCAAGGTCATACCGCCACCCTGCCCCCGCCCCGCCTCGCTGCCAAGCCGGAAGCGGCAATCGCGCTTTCAAGTGGCCAATCCGCTCTTGCTCCGACTCCAGCCCCAATGTTTGTGACTTTGCCCCCCAATTTGCCCGTTTGCGACGCAATCCGCATCCCGGCTAGATTTGGGCTTGCGCGGTCTTCTTGTAAACCATTAGTCAAAACGCGCCCAGCCTCACTTTTAACGCGCTCCTCCTAGGCGATTCTCCAGCCGGTCATGTCTTCCCCGTCCGACATCCCCAGCGCCGACGCCGTCGCCGAAGCGACCGCGAAGACTTTCGCCCGGCTGTTCCCGCGGGCCGACGGCAAGACGGTTCGCCAACTCTTCGCGGACATTGACGACCTGTTCAACGGCCGGCGTCCCGATTATCAGGCCTGCGACCTGAAATATCACGACTACCGGCACACCTTGAAGGTCACGCACTGCTTTGTCGCGATCTTCGCCGGTCGCCATGCCGCCGACGAATCGCCCGCGCTCAACGCCGGGCACTTCGAGATTGGGCTCGCGGCCGCGCTCTACCATGACAGCGGCTACCTCAAGACGCGCGGCGACTCCGCCGGCACCGGCGCGAAATACACCTACTGCCACGTCCTCCGCAGCTGCGCCCTCGCCGCCTCGCACCTGCCCCGGCTGAACTTCACCATCGAGGAGATTGACGCCGTGCTCGGCGCCATCCGCCGCACCGGCCCGCTGCCCCTCGGCAGCATCGCCCGCTCGGCCAACGCGTCCGAGGAGTTCATCTCCTGCGCCGTCGCCAGCGCCGATTACCTCGCGCAGATGTCGGCCTCCGACTACCCCGACGAGCTCGAACTACTCCACGCCGAGTTCTCCGAGTCCGACGAGTTTCTCGCCGTCCCCGCCGCCCGCCGCATGTTCAAGTCCCTCGCCGATCTCCGCGCCCGCACCGGGAAATTCTGGACCAAGATCGTCCGCCCCAAGCTCGAGACCGACTTCAAGGCCGTCCACCGCTACCTCGAGGCGGCGGACGGATCCAACCCTTGGCTCGCCGCCATCGAGCGCAATCTCGCCCTTATCGCCGAGCGCTCCCGGGCTGCCTGACCATGCTCGCCGCGCTCGCCTCCGCCGCGCTCCAAGGCATTGAAGCTGAGCTCGTCCACGTCGAGGTCAACGCTGGTGAGGCCGGAGACCCCAAGCTCATCCTCGTCGGCCTGCCCGACGCCGCCGTCAAGGAGTCCGACGATCGCGTCTTCTCCGCCCTCGCCAACAGCGGCTTCCGTCCGCCGCGCACCCGCACCACGATCAACCTCGCGCCCGGCCACCTCCGCAAGGAAGGGCCGTTTTACGATCTCCCCATCGCGCTCGGCATCCTCCTCGCCACACAACAGCTCGACCAGGCGCAACGGAGCTCCAAGGATAAAGCCCGACCCGCCTCCGCGCCCGACCCGCTGGACTACCTTATCGCCGGCGAACTCGCCCTCTCCGGCGCAACCCGCCCCGTGCGCGGCGCGCTCGCCATCGCCCGTCTCGCCAAAAAGCTCGGTAAACGCGGCGTGCTGCTCCCACCCGTCTCTGCCCGCGAGGCCGCGCTCGTCGAGGATATCGCGGCCGTCCCGGTCGCCTCGCTCGACGAGGCCGCGCGTTTCCTCGCCGGCGAGATCCCGCTCGTCCCTGTCGCCCATGCTGACGCCCTCGCACAAACCGCCGCGCCCGACGCGAGTGCGGGGGATTTTTCCGAGATCAAGGGCCAGCACGCGCTCCGCCGCGCCGTCGAGGTCGCTGCCGCCGGCGGCCACAACCTCCTCATGATCGGCCCGCCCGGCGCGGGCAAGTCCATGGTGGCAAAACGCCTCCCCGGCATCCTCCCCTCGCCCACCCTCGACGAGTCGCTCGAGATTCTCGCCATCCACTCCGCCGCCGGCCAGACGCTCTCTGGCCCCGCGCCCTTCGGCCGCCGCCCCGTGCGCGCGCCGCACCACACCATCTCCGATGTCGGCCTGCTCGGCGGCGGCGTGATCCCCGGCCCCGGCGAGATCTCGCTCGCGCACCACGGCGTGCTCTTCCTCGACGAGTTGCCCGAGTTCAAGCGCAGCGCGCTCGAGGTGCTCCGCCAGCCGTTGGAGGACGGCCATGTCACCATCTCGCGCAGTGCAGGCAAAATCACCCTCCCGTGCAGTATTATGCTCGTGGCGGCGATGAACCCCTGGCGCTTCGTTGCCTTTCTACCATGTTCTCAGAAGAAGGAGCGCCGTAGAGGTTTATGGCGATTTCGTCTTTGGAAATCACGATGCTTCTCACCAAAGACTCGACGATGCTCCGTTTCTCGTCCTGCTGCATTTTCGGCCAACGGGCGTAAAAACTCTTGGCGTCGGCCATGATGTGCTCGGCGGTCAGACCGTCTACTTTGAGGAAAGCAAGCTCCCCTTCAACACGGGGAACCTCGGTCTCAAGCTGCTTCCGACGTGTCACAAGCGGGTCAT
>CAIPZZ010000019.1 GCA_903869665.1 uncultured Opitutia bacterium
CGAGCGGGTGGGCGTCGTCCATCTGCGTGAGAAAGGTGTGCGTGCCGACCTTCGTGTCGTAAGCCTTGGCGACACCGATAGTGTGGATGGGCTGCACCGGGATGCCGGCGCTCTCGAAAAATTCGGGCGTGAACGTGTGCGAGGCGGTGACGTTGGGCGAATAGCCGTGGCGCTTGTCGAGCCAGTAGGCCTGCCCGAACTCGCCGATAATGGTGCGGCCGGCGAGCACCTCGCGGAGCACGAGCTCGCGCACCTCGCCGATGTTTTTGGCCAGACGGGTGCCGGCGGTCCAATAGACCTCCGTGAGTTTTTCGAGGTTGAGCGTGAAGGGCGCGGCACCGCGAAACACGGTGAAGTCAAACTCCTCCGCGGTGAACACGCCCAGTTCGATGGCCTCGGCGTTGGCGCGGCGCTCGGCGGCGGTGAGCTTGTCGAAGAACGCGGCGAAATTTTCCGGCGACACGCGGCAGACGTGCTGGATGACGCGGAGCGCGCGGTCGGCGCGCTGCGCGAGCTTGCGGGCGAAAAAATTCGGGCCCGCGAGAAAGTCGGAGTAGGTGATCTGCCACTGGCCGACCTCGTCGAGGTAGGCCGGCGTGATGCCGCGGCCGGTCGAGCCGCGCGGCTCCTCCTTGAGCACGTTGACGCGGTAGTCCTCCCACGCGAGGTCGAGCAGGCGGTGCGTGAGGTCGGAGACGAGCGTGCGCTCGTCAATCAGCAGGCGGGAGAGGATGGCGTGGCCCTTGCGCTCCAGCGGAGCGGCCTCCCACCAGAACTTGCGCGGATCGGCGACGACACCCGCGCCGATGGCGAGATGCGCGACCTCGCGCACGACCACGCCGGCCGGGAGGAGGTTGAGCTTGAGGCCACCGGCGGTGTGGCCGGAGTTGGCGCCGCCGTTGACCTTGAGCACGACGGAGACGGCGTGCGGCGTGCCGGCGAGCTCGGCCGCGACCTCGGGGATGAGGCGGCCCTTGCCCTCGTCGCCGAGGGAGATGCCGACATCGGCGATGAGGCGGCTGCTGAAAGGAGGCAGGGACATGGCGGGCGGCAAGCGTCAACGCCCAACGCTCAACATTCAACATCCAACGTGCGGCGCGTCTTGCACGAAAATCGCTCCAAAAACGGGTTTAGCTCCGAACTAAATAGATTTTTTCCTTAGATAACGGACGATGCCCATAGCCCAGAAAATCTGGGCGATGAAAAACGGCTGGGACGTCACAAGCATAAATTCCTTAGACTCGGTTATGAAAAGCCATCTAAGCCAAGAAAACCACAGGCAGCACATGGCGGTGGCCGAGACGCTTAAGAACGCCGCGCGATGGCGGATGAAAATCACCAAGGAGAATAGTAATAAAATGCCCCTAGCGCTCAGCGTGGAAAGCGTATCGAGGTCGTCGAGTTTCGACCACGAGACCGTGTTCTCTGCTTGCCAAAAAAGCATCAAGCCGGCGGGAGCCACACCGTGTCCGCTCAGAATGATCAGACAAAAGCAGGCGAGGCTCGCCAACGTTGACGGCAGAGGCCTGCGAATTGCAGGAGATGGCGACGACATGGCTGGTTCGGGCTGATGAGGCACGCCGCCGCAAGCCCGCGTCACACCGCGCGGAAAACGGCGGCGGCGTTCTGCCCGCCGAAGCCGAGGTTGTTGCTCAAGACGGTGCGCACCTTCGCCGCGCGCGCGGTGTTGGGCACGTAGTCGAGGTCGCACTCGGGGTCGGGCTCGTGGAGATTGATGGTGGGCGCGATGGTCTGTGTCTGAATCGTCTTCGCGCTGATGACGGCCTCAATGCCGCCGGCCGCGCCGAGGAGGTGCGCAGTCATAGACTTGGTGGAACTGATGGGCACGCGGCGCGCCTGGTCCCCGAAGACCTTCTTGATGGCGAGGGTCTCGAACTTGTCGTTGTAGGGCGTGCTCGTGCCGTGAGCGTTGATATAGTCCACCGACGCGGGCGCGGTGCCGGAGGCGGCGAGTGCGCGGGTCATGGCGGCGGAGAGGCCCTTGCCCTCGGGGTCGGGCATGGTGATGTGGTGGGCGTCGGCGGTGGCGGCGTAGCCGGCGACCTCGCAGTAAATCCTCGCGCCGCGCGCGCGGGCGTGGGCGAGTGACTCGAGCACGAGCACGCCCGCACCCTCGCCCATGATGAAGCCGTCGCGGCCGAGCGAGAACGGCCGGCAGGCGGTCGCCGGGTCGTCGTTGCGCGTGCTCATGGCCTTCATCGAGCAGAAGCTGGCGTAGGCAAAGGGCGTGATCGCGGCTTCCGCGCCGCCGGCGACCATCACGTCGGCGTCGCCGCGCCGGATCATGTGCATGGCCTCGCCGATGGCGTGGGTGCCGGTGGCGCAGGCGGACACGATGCCGAAGTTCGGCCCGCGCGCGCCGAGCTCGATGGCGAGCAGGCCGGAGCACATGTTGCCGATGAGCGCGGGGATGGTGAAGGGTGAGACTTTGCGCGGGCCGCCGTCGAAGAGGCGCTTGAGTTGCGTCTCATAGGTCATCATACCGCCGATCCCGGAGCCGACGACGACGCCGACGCGATCGGGGTTCTCTCGCGCCATGTCGAGGCCGGAGTCAGCGAATGCCTGCTTGGCCGCGGCGAAGCCGAAGTGCGTGTAGCGGTCATTACGCCGGGCCTCCTTGGGGTCCATGTGGTCCTCGGCGTTCCAGCCGGCGACCTCTGCGCCGATCTGTGTGGCGAAGGGCGCGGGGTCGAAGAGCGTGATCCGCCCGATACCGTTCTTGCCGGCGACCAGCGCGGCCCAGAAGGTTTCCGTGTCGTGGCCGAGCGAGTGGACGACCCCTAGGCCGGTGACGACGACGCGCTGGGAATCGGGCAGGTTTTCCATGCGGGAAGAGGTTGGCGAAGTTTTCCTGAAAAACAAAAAGGCGTTCTACCTGCGGTCGCGTGGGTCGCGGCTCGGTAGAACGCCGGGGATAGGTCGGTGGGATTACTTGGCGGCGGATTTGGCCTTAATGTAATCAATCACCTGTCCGACGGTGCGGAGCTTCTCGGCGTCAGCCTCGGGGATCTCCCCCTTGATCTCGTCCTTAAACTCCTCCTCGAACGCCATGATCAGCTCGACGGTGTCGAGGGAGTCGGCGCCGAGGTCGTCGAGAAACGACGCCGCGGGCGTGACCTGCTCCTCTTTGACGCTGAGCTGGTTGACGATGATCTTTTTGACGCGCTGTTCGATGGGTTCTTTGTCGGCCATAGTGAAAATGGGTTTGGGTTGGGTGGGAAGGGGTCACATCGTCATGCCGCCGTCAACGGTAAAAACTTGCCCCGTGATGTAGCCCGCTTCTTCGGCACACAGGAAGGCCACGGCGTGAGCGATGTCCGCCGCCGTGCCAAATCTTTGCATGGGGATAAACTGCGTCGCGCCGGCCTTCACCTCGGGGCTGAGGCCGGCGGTCATGTCGGTCTCGATAAAGCCGGGGGCGACGACGTTGGCCGTTACGCCGCGCTTGGCGAACTCCTTGGCGACAGACTTCGTGAAGCCGACCATGCCGGCCTTGGCCGCCGCGTAGTTGGCCTGGCCGGCGTTGCCCACGAGGCCAGAGACGGAGGAAATGTTGACGATGCGGCCCCAGCGCGCGCGGCACATCGGCCAACCGATAAGCTTAGTCCAGTGGAAACAACTCGTGAGGTTGGTAGAAATGACGGCGTCCCAATCGGCCTCGCTCATGCGCGCGAGCAGGCCGTCCTTCGTGATACCGGCGTTGTTCACGAGGATGTCAATTTTACCAAACTCCTTAAGTAATGTCTCCGCCGCCGCAGTGACTGCGGCCCCGTCGGCGACATCCACGGCGCGCGCCACGGCCTTGCCGCCGGCGGCGGAAATGGCGGCGGCGACCGCGCCGCAGGACTCGGCGGATTTGGAGACGCAGATGACGGTGACGCCCTTGGCGGCGAGCGTCTCGGCGATGGCCTTGCCGATGCCCCGGCCGGCGCCGGTGACGAGGGCGGTGCGGTTGGTGAAAGTCATGGAGTGCCGATTGCGTAGGGTGGGAGGGAGAATGGCAATCGCGGAAATGCTAGGTGGTCCACGCGGTGCGCTGATCGCGCATCAGGTCGGCCTACATATAGGATACGGGTTCGGAATTCACGAGCCAGCGACGGGAAGTCACGGCGGGAGCAGGCTGGGCGGGAGAATTTTTGGTGGGCCTGGCGGTTTGCGTGGTGGCGAAAACTCCCAGGAAGCGTGCGCGCGGGCGGCGGGGTCTCTAACGCGAAAGCCGTGCGGCCGACCTTGACGTTTTTTCAGCCTACCGCCTCTCTCGGAGCCGGACAGACGTCACCGCGATGAACGAGCCGACACCCTCATTTCAAACCCCGCCCGACCCTGCAA
>CAIPZZ010000020.1 GCA_903869665.1 uncultured Opitutia bacterium
GATCGCCATGATGGATCCGGACGCCATCGCCGCCGGCATGCGCGACCTCCTCCGCACCACGGCCCGGCACGGCGCGAGCGACCTGCACCTCTCGACCGGCGCACGCCCCTTCATCCGCAAGGACCGCGCCCTCTCGTTTCTGGCCGACCACACCCTCACCGCCGAAGACTCGCAGCGCCTTAACACCGCGCTCCTCTCCGACGGCCAGCGGAAAATCTTCTCCGACTGCAAGGACTTTGACTACGCCCTCGCGCTCGGCGCCACCGACCGCTACCGCGTCAATTTGATGGTGCACAAAAACGGTCCCGCCGGCGCCTACCGCATGGTGCCGGACAAAGTGCGCACCCTCGCCGACCTCGGCTTTGCCTCGCACCTGGAGACCATCAAGAAGATGCTCTCCTACCACAACGGCCTCATCCTCGTCACCGGCCCGGTGGGCGCGGGCAAGACCACCACGCTCGCCTCGATGGTCGCCTATCTCAACGAGACCCGCACCGACCATATCATCACGGTCGAGGACCCCATCGAGGTCGTCCAGCCCGCCAAGGGCTGCAACGTCACCCAGCGCGAGGTCGGCTCGCACACCAAGTCCTTCGCCTCCGCGCTCAAGGGCGCGCTCCGCGAGGACCCCGACGTGATCGTGATCGGCGAGCTGCGCGACCTGGAGACCATCGAGATGGCGATCAGCGCCTCGGAGACCGGCCACCTCGTCATCGGCACGATGCACACCAGCGACGCCTCCACCACGCTCAACCACCTCCTCGACGTGTTCCCGCCCGCGCAGCAGACGCAGATTCGCGCCAGCGTGGCCGAGAGCCTGCGCGGCGTCATCTGCCAGCGCCTTCTGCCCGCCCGCGCCGGCGGCCTCGCGCTCGCCTGCGAGATCCTAGTCAGCAACACCGCGATCCAAAACCTCATCAAGGAAGGCAAGACCGCTGGACTGCGCAACACGATGGAGACCGGCGTGAAAGAGGGAATGTGCCTGATGGACAACGTGATTTTCGCGCTCTGGGCGGAAAAAAAGATCTCCAACGAAACCGCCCTCGCCAACATCACCAACCGCGTGCTCCGGGCGAAGATTTCGTGACCGGCCCCACATCCAGCTAGCCGCCTTGCCTATCGGCCACGCGATCGCGGTTTCTCTTCCGCAGCACCAGATGCACCGCCAGCCAGAGCACGGGTGGCACGATGACGTTCAAGGCGACGGCGAGCCCCGGATGGTCCTGGCCGGCCGCGCCGATGGCGGCATAGACGAAACCCAACGGGATCGAGCCGCAGGCGAGCGACAGCGCGAACACCCGCAACGGCATCCGCGTGAGGCCCGCGAGGCAAGAGACGACCTCCGGCAGCAGCGGCAGCCAGCGTGACGCGGCCACGATCCACGGCCCGCTGCGTTGGAAAAGCGTCTCATGCTGCTCCAGCTCCCGCTCGCCCGCGAGTCGCGCGGCGATGCCGCGTCCGAACGCCCGGCACAGCGCGTAACCCACCATGCCCGCCGCGAACGAGCCCGCCGCGCCCACCAGCCCGCCGGCCAGCGTGCCGTAGAGATAGCCCGCCGCCGACATCACCGGCGTGGCCGGAATCGGCAGAAACAAATCCGACACCAGCAGGCCGATCACCGCGAGCCAGCCCCACGCGCCCCAGCCGCGAATCCACGCGACGGCAGAGTCGCCGGAGAACTTCGCCATGAACGCGTCGCCCCAGATCAAAAAGGGCACGCACAGCACCACGGCCAGGATGATGGAGGTGGTGAGCAGGCGCATGGCGGTGGCAAGGGACGGACAGGAAGGAAGGAGTTTGGCCGCGCGGTTCGTGAGGACGACGCACGCGCGACGATGGAGCCACCAGCACGCCGCACGCAGGCGCGACGGTCAAGGGCGCGAGTGGATCAGTTTGTCATTGCGAGGAGCGGCAGCGACGAAGCAATCCATCTGACTTCGAGCTGGATCGCCACGTCCGGTTGCGCCGGACTCGCGATGACAAGGCAAACTGACCCACTGCCAAGGCCGAACGCGGCCGGCGTTTTTCGCGGGAGAAATGCGCCGGAAAGTAGCGCAGGCTGGTAGCCCGCTTCGACCGAGGGCAGGCTGGAAACCTGCGCTACGCATGGCCGCGCGGCTGCCTCAGCTAGGGTCGGCGACTTCGGCTACAGCCTTGCGCCGACCACCCAAACCGCTATTGGTTCGTGTCCGCCCTCCCCGCCCCGTGCCCCCTACCCTCGTCAACCGCTACCGGCTCCGCCCGCCCGTCCTCGCGCTACTCCTGCTCGCGGCGCTGGCGGCGGCGCGCGCCGCGCCGGTCGTGGTGCAGGCAGAGTCGGGCGCGCTGGGCGCGAGCTACTCGGCGGTGGTCGAGACGGGCGCGACGTTTGTGACGCCGACGGGCACCTCCACCGGCAACAACCCCACCACCGCCTCGCGCGTCATCAGCTACAGCGTCACGTTTCCCTCCACGGGGGTGTATGAGCTTTACGCGCGCCTGCGCGTGGGCGCGGGCGCGGCCAACGACGACAGCTTTTTCTACGCCGCGAGTTTCGGCGCGAAGTCGCCCACGACCAACGGCGACTGGGTGCTCGCCAACAACCTCAGCGGCGTCGGCTACACGACCGCCACCGACACGGTCGCCGGCTCCGGCTCGGTGTCGGCCACGGGCGTCTGGAAATGGGTGCGGCTCTCGGCGTTCAACGGCGGCGCGACGCCGCTGCAGTTCTGGGTCGGCGGCGGGCTCACGCAGACGTTTCAGATCGGCGCGCGCGAGGACGGGCTGGATCTGGACAAGCTCGTCTTCGCCCCCGGCGGGTCGGTGCTCACGGTGGACGACCTCGACAACGGCCGCGCCGGCACGACGCCCGCGCCGTTCACGCCCACGGGTTCGGCGCCAGCCACCGGCAAGCCGAAGTTCCTCGGCGGCGTCCACGGCGAGGCCAACTTCACGCGCTATTTCAACCAAGTCACGCCCGGCAACGCGGGCAAGTGGGGCAGCGTCGAGGGCACGCGCAATGTGATGAACTGGTCGCAGCTCGACGCCGCCCACGACCTCGCCAAAAAGAATGGCAACAATTTTACGTTCCGCCTCCACACGCTCGTCTGGGGCTCGCAGCAGCCCTCGTGGCTCATCGGCCTCTCCGCCGCCGACCAGCTCACCGAGATCAACCAATGGTTCGCCGCCGTCGCCGCGCGTTACCCGGACATTGACCTGATTGATGTCGTCAACGAGGCGCTGCACGATCCGCCCGACGTGACGGCCTCCGGCAATGTCGGCACCACCGACTGCGGCAACTACATCGCCGCGCTCGGCGGCAAAGGGACCACGGGCTTCGATTGGGTGCTCGGTGCCTTCCGCCTCGCGCGGCAGTATTTCCCCAACGCCAAGCTCTGCCTCAACGACTACAGCGTGATCAACAGCACCACGTCCGCGCAGAGCTACAGCGCGCTTATCAACCTCCTGAAAGCCGAGAACCTCATTGATGGCGCGGGCATCCAGGCGCACGCGTTTGAGACCACGCCCGCCACCGCCACGCTCAAGACCAATCTCGACCTCATCGCCGCCACGGGCGTGCCGCTCTACATCACCGAGATGGACGTGGACGGCCCGACCGACGCCGCGCAGCTCGCCGACATGAAGCGGCTGATGACGCTGTTTTGGGAGCACCCGTCGGTGCAGGGCGTCACGTTCTGGGGCTACCTGCCCGGCATGTGGCGCACCGCGCAAGGCGACTACCTCGCCTACAGCAACGGCGCCGAGCGGCCCGCGCTCACCTGGCTCAAGGGCTACGTGGCCAACGACCGCCCCGTCGTCACCCCGGCGCAGACGTTCACCGTGTCGCAGAGCGCCGCCGCCGGCGCGGCCGTCGGCAGCGTCGCGGCGACCGACTCGAACAGCGGCACCGTTTTACAAACTTGGCAGATCACCGGCGGCACCGGCGCGAGCCTCTTTGCGATCAATGCCACGACCGGCGCGCTCACCGTGAGCAACAGCGCCGCGCTCGCCGCCACCACGACCAGCGCCTATACGCTCAGTGTGTCCGTCGCCGACACCTACACCACCAGCGCGGTCGTCGGCCTGACGGTCAACGTCACGCAAAGCTTCGCCGGCTGGGCGTCCGCCGCCGGCCTCGGCGGCCCGCAGGCGGGTGCGACCTACGACGCCGACGGCGACGGCGTGCCCAACCTGCTCGAGTTCGCCCTCGGCCGCTCGCCCGCCGTCGTCGAGGCCGCGCCGCCGCTCAGCCTCGCGCTGGAAAATGGCAGCCTCGTCGCCCGCCACACGCGCCTGCGCAACGCCACCGGCGTCACGCTCACGCTCCAGTCCTCCACGGATTTCGTGAACTGGACGACCGTCTCAACCTCCGCCGCCATCGAGTCCACCGCCGGCCTGCTCGACACGATGCGCCTCACGTTGCCCGCCGACGCGGCGCGCTACTTCCTACGCCTGCAAGTCACGCAGCCGTGAGGGTGGCCCACGTTCTTCCGTCGAACGGCTCAAATGACCACGTTCATTAACGAAGCCGCTCGGCGGCTCCCAGCGACGCCAGCATCGCATGGATATTCCACCACATGAGGGCCGTGAAGATCAGCCCCAGCCAGAGCGTCCAATTGCTGCGAATCCAAAGAAAGGCAAAGATCAGCATGGCTAACACCTTAAAGGCACCGGCTGTGGTGAAAACTGAGGCGCACAAGATAAGCGGCAGCCAGACCACGACGTGACACGCAATGGATAAACTTTCGGATAAGCCAAGCGAAGGGGATATCCCTCCGAGAAAACCTCCTGCCACCATCGCAAGCACGGCACAAAAACACCGGCCCAGCACAGAGCGGAGGGCGTTGACGAACGCCGTCAGGGGATGATGGCGAGAGACGTTCATGCTGCGCCCGCACTCTGTGGACAGCCGGCAGGCTTGCGCAATCTGAAATCAATAGCCGGACCTGTAGGGCCTTGGGTGCCCGGATCTGAAAAACCGCCCACAACAAGGTGCGGCCCTACGGGATTTTTGTTTGGTTTCGCGTCGCCTCAAAACGTCGTCTCCGCGCGCAGCAGGCCGACGACCGCGTCGCGCCGCGTGGCGCTGCCGCCGGGGTGGCGGATGAGCTGCACGTCGGCCTTGAGCGTGAGCCAGCCCGTGACCGGCCAGCCGTAGTAGGCCTCGACGGCGGTTTCGTTGGCAGCAGTCAGCGTCGGGTCGGCGCGGCTCGTGGCGCATATGCTGACCATCAGGCCGCAGGTGTCGTCGTCGCGGCCGGGGATGAGGCCGGTCGCGCTCACGCCGAGCGCGAAATGCCGGCGGATCGCGCTGACCTGCTCACCCGCGGTGCCGAACTGGGCGAAGACGGTCGCGCCGCGCGGGTCGTCGGCCGAGGCGGCGGCGGGCGACCAGAGCTTCCGCTCAAACACGGCGTAAAGTCCGCCGGCCGCCGGCTGCGTGGTCGCGTCGTAGCGGGCCAGCGAGCCGTTGACGCGCCACGCGCCGACGGCGAGACGGCCGAGCGCCTCGTGCGTGAACCCGGCCTCGCCGATGAGAAACGGATGAGCGAACCCTGGCAGCCCGCGCGGCGTGGAGCCGGAGCCGGCATAGACGCCGAAACCAAGGTCGAGCCACGGCAGCGGCTGGGCAAAGACGTTGGCCCCCGGCGCAGGGTCGGGATAGGTTGGCAGCGCGAAAATCGTGGGACTAAAGGCCGGGGCGGAGTTGACGAAGCCGAGCGCCGAGCTGATCACGGAGAACTCGGAGTTGGCGTCTATCTGGCCGAGCTTGAGGCGCAGTTTACCCTCGGCGAACACCTGCTGCCACGACAGCTCGCCCCAGTGGGCGAAGGGCGCGTCGTCAATATTGGAGAACGTCACAAGGGTGCCGAGCGGCGTGCTGGCGTCGCGGCCGCGCAGCATCAGGTATTGCGCGGTAAACGTCGCGCCGGTGCCGGCGGGAGCCCACGCCGCGCCGAGGTCAAACAGCCCGCGCGCCGCGCCGCGCCGGTCGGGCGAGCCGCGCCAGCCGCCCGACCAGTCGAGCGTATGCGCGAGGTTGAAGGTGAAGCCCGCCTCCTCGGCCTGGGCGCGCAGCCCGCCCCAGCCGCAGGTGAGGTGCGGGCCGGCGAGCCAGCCGGTTTCAGCGGCGGCGGGCGGAGGAGCGCCGGCAGCCGACGGGGCGTCGGCCGCGCGGGCGGCAAACGCCGCGAGAATTGGCAATAAAAAGAAGGCCAGGACGAGGCGGGGCGGCGAGATTTTTTGCATGGGGAAAACGAACGGGGAGCGGGGCAGGCAAAAGACGCGCGGCGGCGGCGGCAACGCCGAAAACACGGTGCGCGCCGACCGGGAGGGCCGACCAGCGCACAGAGGCCAACCGAAGCGCGCCGGGACGTCACGCTCCACCGGCAGAGGCCTACCGAAGCGCGCCGGGACGTCGCGCTCCACCGCAGAGGCCAATCCCGCCCGCCGCTTGACACCTGTGGCCGCGCGCGGCTATGCCCTCAAGCGTCCGCGCCATGGAAACCGCCCTCGACCAACCGGTGCTCGTGCTGAACCGCCTCTGGCAGGCGGTGAACGTCATCGGAGCGCGCCGGGCCTTTGCGCTGCTGGCCGGCGGCCACGCCTCGGTCGTCCACCACGCCGACGATGATTTCCGGGTGTTCACGCTGCTCGACTGGATGGATTTCTCCGCGCGCAACCCCGCGCGCGACGAGCTGGAGACGGTCCGCACGCCCACGCGCGCCATCCGCCTGCCGCGCGTCATCCTGCTGGCGTTTTTCGACCGCCTGCCGTGCAAGGAGCTGAAGCTCACCCGCCACAACGTATTCGAGCGAGACCGCGGCACCTGCCAGTATTGCGGGCAGATCTTTCCGCGCGAGGAGCTGAACCTCGACCACGTCATCCCGCGCGACCGCGGCGGCAAGACGACGTGGGAGAACATCGTGTGCTCGTGCATCCGCTGCAACACGCGCAAGGCCAACCGCCTCCCGCACGAGGCACACATGCGGCTCGTGCGCAAGCCCGTGCGCCCGAAGTGGCGGCCGGTGATCTCGCTCGTGCTCGGCGCCCGCGAGCGCGAGCGCTGGAAGGACTTCCTCGACCTCGCCTACTGGAACGTCGAGCTGGAGGAGTGAGGGCGGGGCGGTTGTAGGCTAGGTCGCTGACCGGGCAGCCAGCCCAACGGGCTGGCCTACAGCCGGACGAAGCGCCGGCGCAGCACACCGACCGCGCAGCGTGTCCTGCCGCCCCGCTTGACCCATCGCTGGACTCACGCTTGTCCGATGAAAATAACTGCTTGTCTAATCGCTGGACTGACGCTGGACTAACGCCGCCATGAGTTTCCAACCGCAGTTCCAAATCACGCCGCGCCTGCTCCGCGACCTGGAGACGGTGGCGGAGCTGCGCGCCAAGATCGCGACCGCCACCGTGCAGGTGACGTGGACGCCCCGGCTCCAGCAGGACAGCCGCCAGCGCGGCGCGCACGCCTCGACCGCCATCGAGGGCAATCCCCTCACGCTGCCCGAGGTGCAGGCGCTGGAGGCGGGCGGCAGCCTGCCCGACCGCACGGAGCGCTCGCGGCGCGAGGTGCTGAACTACTTCGCCGGCCTGCGCTGGGTGGAGCGCCGCGCGAAACGCCCCACGCCCGTCGCGCACGAGGACCTGTTCGCGCTCCACCGGCTGCTTGCCGGCGGCGTGATAGATCAGGGCGAGGCGGGCCGTTACCGCAGCATCGCGGTGCGGGTGGGCCGCCATCTGCCCCCGCCGCCGGACATGGTGTCGGGCCTCATGCGCGAACTGCTCGCGTGGTGGAACGGCCCGTCCGCCGAGTGGTCGCCCGTGCTCACCTCGGCCGTGCTGCATTTCCGGTTCGAGGAGATCCACCCGTTCGCTGACGGCAACGGCCGGCTCGGCCGGATGCTCGCGCTGTGGGAGTTCTACCGGCGCGGCTTCGACACGCAGCACGTCTTCTCGGTGGACGAGTTCTACTGGGAAGACCGCGCGCGCTACTACGCGAGCCTCGCGGCGGCCGGCACGGCCGAGGGCGACCTCACCAACTGGCTCGAATACACCACCGAGGGCCTGCGCATGACGCTGGAGCGCGTGTGGCTGCGCGTGCAACAACTCGCGGCGGCCGGCACACGCAAGCAAACCGTCCTACGCCCCTCACAGGAGCGGCTACTGCACCTGCTGCGGGAGCGCCACGGCCTCACACCGCAGGAGATCTGGGCCGCGCTCGGCGTCACCAAGCAGGGCGCGGCCCACATCCTCCAGCCCCTGCTCAAGGCGAAGATCGTCCGCCGCGTCGGCACGCGAAAAAACGGCAAATATGTGTTGGGCGGCGGGGCGAAACGCCAGGCCGCCGGCACGCGCAAGTGACCCGAGGGCCGTCGGCGCCGCCTCGCGCTGGCGCGCCCATGCGCCAGATGGTTTGAAACAAACGGCTTTACGCTTGAAACGGACGGCCCGGCGGGGCGTCATGCACGGTTTGTTCCCCCCATGTCCCACCCTCCCGACCATCCTCCCCAGCCTGACCGGCGCGATTTTCTCGCCAAGGCCGCCGCCACCGTCATCGGCGGCGGACTGGCGCTGGTAGGCCCCGTGGCCGGGCTTGGGGTGCTGCTCGACCCGTTGCGGCGCCAGTCCGCCGGGGGCGGCGCGGTGCGCGTGGCCTCGCTCGCGGCGCTGCCGGACGACGGGGTGCCGCGCAAGTTCCCGGTGCTCGCCACGCGGCAGGACGCGTGGAACCGCTCGAAAAACGTGCCGGTCGGCGCGGTGTATCTGCGGCGGGAGAAGGGCGGCGCGGTGCGGGCGTTCAATGTCGTGTGCCCGCACGCGGGCTGTTTCGTGGACTTTCGCGCCGACAAAGGCTGCTACCTCTGCCCGTGCCACAACAGCACCTTCGCGCTGGACGGCAAAGTCCTCGACCAGAACAGCCCCGCCCCCCGCGCGCTCGACGAGCTGCCGGTGGAGATGCGCGAGGGCGGCGAGGTGTGGGTGGCGTTCCAAAATTTCCGGCCGGGCGAGAAAGAGCGCCTGCCGGTCTGACCCATGAAACCCGCGCTCAACTGGCTCGACCAACGCACCGGCTACAAAAAGCTGCTCCACGAGGCGCTGTTTGAGAACGTGCCCGGCGGCGCGCGCTGGCGCTACGTCTGGGGCAGCACGCTCACGTTCTGCTTTGCGGTGCAGGTCATCACCGGCCTGTTCCTCTGGCTCGCCTACAACCCGGGATCGCAGACGGCGTGGGAAAGCGTCTATTACATCCAGCACGAGCTGTGGGGCGGGTGGTTCCTGCGCGGCCTGCACCACTACACGGCCCAGGCGATGACGGTGCTGCTCGCGCTGCACCTGATGCAGGTGGTGATTGACGGCGCCTACAAGGCCCCGCGCGAGGTCAACTTCTGGACCGGCATCCTGCTCTTGATGTTGGTGCTCGGACTTTCCCTGACCGGCTACCTGCTACCGTGGGACCAAAAAGGCTACTGGGCCACCAAGGTCGCGACGAGCATCGCGGCCATCACGCCGGTCGTCGGGCCGGCGGTGCAAAAGGTGGTGGTGGGCGGCAGCGACTACGGACACCAGACGCTCTCGCGGTTCTTCGCGGTGCACGCGGGCTTCATCCCCGGGGCAATCATCGCGTTCATCGGCGCGCACATCTGGCTGTTCCGCAAGCACGGCCTCACCGCCAAGGAGCCGCGCCGCAAGCCCGACGAGCCGTTCTGGCCGCGGCAGGTGCTGTGCGACGCCGTCGCGTGCCTCGCGGTGCTGGCGGTCGTGCTATTTTTCGTGGTGCGCTACCACGGCGCGGAGCTCGGCGCGCCGGCCGACCCCTCGGAGCAGTATTCCGCGGCGCGGCCCGAGTGGTATTTCCTGTTCCTCTTCCAACTGCTGAAATATTTCCCCGGTGGCACCGAAGTCTGGGGCGCAATTGTCATCCCCGGCCTGCTCATGGCCGTGCTCGCCGCGATGCCGTTTGTCGGCAAATGGCGGCTCGGGCACCGGTTCAACGTCGCGTTTCTCGGCGCCGTGCTCGCGGGGGCGGGCGTGCTCACCTGGCTCTCCGTCCGCGAGGACCGCGCCAATCCCGAATACGCCCGCGCGCTGCGGGCCGCCGAGCGCGACGCCGAGCGCGCGGTCGCCCTCGCCCAGTCGCCCGACGGCATCCCGGTCACCGGCGCGGTCACGCTGCTCCGCAACGACCCGCTCACCCAAGGTCCGAAAATCTTCGCCCGCAACTGCGCCAGCTGCCACCGCTACGGCGACGAGGACGGCCTGGGCGGCAAGCCCAAGGACGCGCCGACGGGCTCCGATCTCAAAGGCTTCGCCAGCCGCGAGTGGCTGCGCGGCCTCTTCGACCCGGCGCAGGTGTCCGGCCCGCATTACTGGGGCGGCACCAAGCACAAGGACGGGGACATGGCGAAGTTCGTCCGCGACGACACCGCGAAATTTTCCCCCGCGCAAAAGGCGCAGCTCGCCAACGCCATCCTCGCCCTCTCCGCCGAGGCCGGCCTGAAATCCCAGCACGACGCCGACGCGCGAGACGTGGTGCTCATCGCTGACGGCAAAAAGGCCATCGGGGCCGGCGGCCTCGGCTGCGCCGACTGCCACGCCTTCGGCGCGCCCGACCCCAACGCCGCCGGCCCCGACCTCACCGGCTTCGGCTCGCGCGCTTGGCTCACGGCCTTCATCGCCGACCCCGCGCACCCGCGCTTCTTCGGCACGAACAACGACAAGATGCCGTCGTTCGGCAAGGAAGGCCGCCTCACCCCCGCCGAGATCGGCCTGGTCGCCGACTGGCTGCGCGGCGAGTGGTATGAGCCGGAGAAACCGTGACTCCGATGGACAGGGAAAATCCTGAGGGGCTTGAACAGCGCGGCAAATTGCCGGTGGATTACTGCATACCTCCTCAGAGTCGTTTGAGTCGCTTGTATGGCGTGGCGGTCTCGTTGTTGGTTTTTGCGCTCGGTGTTGCGTCGTCAATTCCTGTTTTGGTGTTACCGCTTTGGCAGATCGCGTCGGCACGGAATTGGCAGGCTGTGCCTTGTGAGATTGTTTCCAGCCGGCTTCGACATGAGGGCGCCGTTCTCACTGCAAGCCAGTGGATCGAGATTAATTTTCGCTATCAAGTTGCTGGCCGAACCTACACGGCAGCACGGTATGGATTCATGCCCGAAAGGACGAGCGGCCTCGTGGACAAGGCTGCGATCGTCGCGCGTCTTCCGGCCGGAACAAAAACGGTTTGCTTCGTCAACCCTGACGATCCGCTCGACGCCGTGATCGAGCGCGGCCCTACTCGGGAACTTTTGTTTGGGCTGGTGATTCCGTTGCCTATCACGCTGCTCGGCGTCTATATGCTGGTCTGGAGTTTCCGAAAACGTGAGTGAACTTTTCCAAGCCCGCCAGCTGATTGACACCGCCCACGCCGCCGACCCGGCGCGGGCGGCCGACGGTCGTGCGGCGGAGCTGGCCTACGCCGACGGGATGGAGCAATGGATCACTCGTCTCGACCCCGCCGCGCCACCGTTGCTCCGGCTGGCTGCGCGCTGCCAGCACCTCGAACGCTGGCTCGTGCCGCGCGCGACGTTTCCCGAGGGCAAGCCCGGCTATCTCGCGTGGCGGCGCTCGCTCTACACAAAGCAGGCTGAGCGCGCCCGCGAGCTGCTGCTCGCCGCCGGCGTGCCGGCCGCCGACGCCGACGAGGTGGCGACCTGGGTGGCCAAGACCGATCTGCGGAAAAACGCCGGCACGCAGGCGCTGGAAGACGCAGCCTGCCTCGTGTTTCTGGAGAGCGAGCTGGAAAAATTCGCCGCCCAGCACGCCGACTACCCGCGCGAGAAGTTCGCGGACATCCTCCGCAAAACCTGGCGCAAGATGAGCCCCCGCGCCCGCGAGCTGGCCTTGGCGCTCGACCTCCCGCCCGCTCTCGCCGCCCTCGTGCGCGAGGCGACCGAGTAATTTTGCCGCGGAGGGACGCGGATGAAAACGGATTGAGCCGGCCTGGCTCAGAACAATTCATTGGTAACACGGAGAGCACAGAGGACACGGAGTCCGAACCGGCGAGTGCTCCGAGCTCTCCGGGATTCTCCGGGTTAAACATTCTGCCCAGCGGTTTTCGGGGAGAGATTGATCGGTATCGGTCCGCGGTGGAATGGGTTTGCAGGTTTTCGGGTTGAAACGCGCGGCACCCGCCGAAACTCTCGCCCACACTCTATGGGTAAACTCGCGCTTCTCTCCGTCAGTGACAAAACCGGTCTCGCCGAATTCGCCACGGCGCTCGTCCGCCAGCACAACTACACACTGCTCTCGACCGGCGGGACGGCCAAGCTCCTCGCCGCCGCCGGCCTGCCCGTCACGGAGGTCGGTGCGCACACCGGCTTCCCCGAGATGATGGACGGCCGCGTGAAGACGCTGCACCCGAAGATCCACGGCGGGCTGCTCGCGCGCCGCGACCTGCCCGAACACCTCGCCGCCGCGCAGGCGCACGGCATCGCGCTGATTGATCTCGTGGTGGTCAACCTCTACCCATTTGAGCAGACCGTCGCCAAGCCCGGCGTGCATTTCGACGAGGCCATCGAGAACATTGACATCGGCGGCCCCTCGATGCTGCGCAGCGCGGCGAAGAACCACGCGAGCGTCACCGTGGTCTGCGATCCCGCCGACTACGCCGCCGTGCTCACCGCCCTCCCGGACGCGACCGCGCTCGCCGCGCTGCGCCGCCGGCTCGCGCTGAAAGTTTTCCAGCGCACCGGCAGCTACGACACCGCCATCGCGCGCTACCTCGAAGCGCAGGCCGACGCGCCCGACCTCGCCGCGATGGGCGGCTTCCCCGACGCGCTGACGCTCTCGTGGAAAAAGGCGCAGTCACTCCGCTACGGCGAGAACCCGCACCAGCAGGCCGCGCTCTACGGCACGTTTCACGAGCATTTCAAGCAGCTGCAAGGGAAGGAACTTTCCTACAACAACATCTTGGACATCACGGCGGCGACCTGGCTCATCGGCGAGTTCGAGCGGCCCACGGTCGCCATCCTCAAGCACACGAATCCCTGTGGCGTCGCCTCGGCCGACACGCTGGAGGCCGCGTGGGAGCTGGCCTATGCGACCGACCGGCAGGCGCCCTTCGGCGGCATCATCGTCGTCAACCGCACGCTCGATGGCGCGCTGGCGAAAGCCATCGCGGAGATTTTTACCGAGGTCATCATCGCGCCGCGTTTCAGCGACGAGGCACTGGCCGTGCTGGGCAAAAAGAAAAACCTCCGCCTCATGGTCGCCACCGAGGGCA
>CAIPZZ010000021.1 GCA_903869665.1 uncultured Opitutia bacterium
CATCGTGTCCGACCTTGTCGAGTCGGTCATCAATCGCCGCGCCGACACCAAAGACTCCGGCGCGACCATCCCCGGCATCGGCGGCGTGTTCGATCTCTCCGACAGCCTCATCCTGACCGCACCGGCGGGTTTCCTGTTGTTCAGCCTGCTATCGTAAAATGACGGCCGCGCCCGCCACCGTTCGCCGGAAACGTGTCGTCCTCCTCGGCGCGACC
The DNA here is from genome assembly GCA_903869665.1 of uncultured Opitutia bacterium. Classification (GTDB taxonomy): domain Bacteria; phylum Verrucomicrobiota; class Verrucomicrobiia; order Opitutales; family Opitutaceae; genus CAIYUN01. Next base: position 216 of record CAIPZZ010000021.1, read on the forward strand.
GGCTCCATCGGGGAGAGCACCTTGCGCGTGCTGCGGGCGCATCCCGACCGGCTGGAACTGGTCGGCGTCGCGGCGCAGGCGAACGCGGAAAAACTTTTCGCCATCTGCCGCGAATTTGGCGTGCGCCACGCCGCGCTCGGCGACGAGGCCGCCGCGCGCGCGGCGCGCGGCACCGCCGCTTTCGCCGCCTTGCCCGCTGGCGCTCGGCTCCTCGCCGGCGAGACCGGGCTGGTCGAGCTGGCCACACTCCCCGAGGCCGACATCGTGCTCGTCGCCGTTGTCGGCACCGCCGGCCTCGCGCCTGCGCTCGCCGCGCTCGCCGCCGGCAAAGACCTTGCGCTCGCCTCGAAGGAGATTCTCGTGCTCGCCGGCGAGTTCGTGATGGCCGCCGCCCGCGCCAGTGGCGCTAAAATTCTCCCCGTGGACAGCGAGCACAACGCCGTTTTCCAATGTCTGCAGGGCCAAGATGCGGGGAGTGTCCGCCGCGTCACGCTCACCGCCAGCGGCGGCGCGTTTCGCGACTGGCCCGCCGAGCGCCTCGCCCAGGCCACGCCAGCCGACGCGCTCAAGCATCCCAATTGGGCGATGGGGCCCAAGATCACGGTGGACTCCGCCACGCTCGCCAACAAGGGCCTTGAGCTCATCGAGGCGCGCTGGCTCTTCGACCTGCGGCCCGACCAATGCCACGCCGTCATCCACCCGCAGAGTATCATCCACGCGGTCGTCGAGTTCAACGACGGCTCGATGCTCGCGCAGCTCTGCCCTCCCTCGATGACTTTTCCCATCCAATACGCGCTCCTGCATCCCGCCCGCATCCCCGGCACCGAAGCCCCGCTCGACCTCGGCAAACTTTCCGCCCTCGAGTTCCGACCCGTGGATGAGACGCGTTTCCCGCTCCTGCGCCTCGCCCGCGCGGCGATGGCCGCTGGTGGCGCGGCCCCGGCGGTCTTCAACGCCGCCAACGAGGTCGCCGTCGCCGCTTTTCTTGCCGGCCGCCTGCCTTTCCTCGGCATCGCGTCCGTGGTTGAAAAAACCCTTGAGACCGTGCAACCTCCCCCGCCGACCAACCTCGCCGCCGCCCTCGCCGCCGACGCTGCGGCCCGACACGCGACCAATCTGGCTCTTTAAATTTTCCGACGACCAAACATGGACATCCTCCGACACATTCTCTCCAGCGCTGGGACCGTTTTGCTGGGGCTGTTTTGCGTGAGCTTTTCGATCTTCGTCCACGAGCTGGGGCATTTTCTGGCCGCACGACGGCGCGGGATGCACGTCGAGCGTTTTTCGGTGGGGTTCGGCCCGGCGCTCTGGTCGCGGCGCGGGAAGGATGGGGTGGAGTATCGCCTCTCTTGGATTCCGCTCGGTGGCTATGTTCTGCTTCCGCAACTAGCCGATTTGGGCGTAATCGAGGGGGAGAGCAAGGCCGAGCTCGAGAAACTCCCACCGGTCAGCTACTCAACTAAGATGCTGGTGTCGGTCGCGGGGGCGGCCTTCAACATACTGTTGGCCCTGATACTTGCCTGCGTTATTTGGATCGTTGGCTTGCCGATGTCTAGCGACGCGGCCACGACCCGCATTGGCTATGTGCTGGCGAAAATCGAACTGTCGGACAAAGTGGTGGTCGTGAGCCCGGCCGCCGCCGCCGGCCTGCAACCGGGAGACATCATCCGCGAAATTGACGGCACACCGGTCGCCGACTGGCAGGACGTCGTGCAGGCGATGGCGACCGGCACCGGCCACTCCGCCGACGGCACCCGCTCAAGCGTGCTCATCATTGAGCGGCAGAGAAGGACGCAGCAACTGACCGTCCACCCGATGCTAGCCGGCGAGGATCGCCGGCGGCGAATCGGAATCTCTCCGGCTTACGAGCCGGTCGTGATGGATGTTAAGTCGGACTCTGTCGCTGGGAAGGCCGGCTTGCGTGCCAAGGATCGACTGCTAACGCTCGATGGAACCGCAATCCTGAACCTGCAAACATTGGAGGACGGCCTAAAAAATGGCGCGACACGCTCGCTGCCGCTCCTTGTCCGGCGAGATGGCGAGACCACTACCCTGACCCTGCCCGCCTCCCCGGCGGAGCCGTTGAAAATTTCCGAGCTTGGGGTTGATTTCACCGTGGACACCGTCGTCAGCCATCCCGGGCCGCTTGGCCAAATCATCTCAGGGGTCAGCAAGTCATTTCTGACCCTGGCGAGCCTACTGAACCCCCATTCGGACATCGGCCTGAAGGATCTCAGCGGCGCCGTCGGCATGGTGCACATGTATTCCATGGCCGCTGAGGACGGCATCATTTACGTCGTCTGGCTGAGTATCCTGATCAACGTGAGCCTGGCGGTCTCCAACCTGCTGCCCGTCCCGGTGCTCGACGGCGGCCACATTCTTTTTGCCACGATCGCCAAGCTTCGCGGCCGGGCGTTGCCGGTGAGGTTTGTCACCGCCACCCAGGGCACGTTCATGGTGCTGCTCATCTCGCTCATGGCGTATGTGAACCTTCACGGCCTGATCAATTGGGTGGGCGCCGCAAAACCTACCCACGCTGAAAAACCCACGCCCGCCGCCCCGGCCAAATGAGCCGCGCCGCGTTTGCTTTACCGCTCGCGCGTTCCGCTATGACCTACTGCGCCTCCCGCTTCCACACCATCCGCCGGCCCGCCGTCGAGGTAAAGGTCGGCGTGGTCGGCGTCGGCGGCGCGAACCCCATCCGTGTGCAGTCCATGACGACGAGCGACACGCAGGATGTCGCCGCCACCGTCAAGCAGTCCATCGCGCTCGCCGAGGTCGGGTGCGAGATCGTCCGCGTCACCGCGCCCAACGTCGCCGCTGCGAAATGCCTCCGCGACATCCGCGCCCAATTCACGGCCGCCGGCTTTGGCCACGTCCCGCTCGTGGCCGACATCCATTTCTTGCCGAGTGCCGCGATGGAGGCGGTCGAACACGTCGAGAAAGTCCGTGTCAATCCCGGCAACTACGCCGACAAGAAAAAATTCGCCGTCCACGAATACTCCGACGCCGACTACAACCGCGAATTGCAACGCCTGCACGAGGCATTCAGCCCGCTCGTGCTCCGCGCCAAGGCGCTCGGCCGCTCGCTCCGCATCGGCACCAACCACGGCTCGCTCTCCGACCGCATCATGAACCGGCACGGGGACACGCCCCTCGGCATGGTCGAGAGCGCGCTGGAGTTTGTCCGCATCTGCGAGTCGCACGGCTTCCACGACCTCATCCTCTCGATGAAGGCGAGCAACCCCAAGGTGATGATCCAGGCCTACCGCCTGCTCACCGCGCGCATGGACGCCGCACACCGCGCCTACCCGCTCCACCTCGGTGTGACTGAGGCCGGTGACGGCGAGGACGGCCGCATCAAGAGCGCCATCGGCATCGGCAGCCTCCTGCTCGACGGTCTCGGGGATACCATCCGGGTGTCTCTCACCGAGGACAGCGTCTATGAGATTCCCGTTGCCCGCGCGCTGGCGGAAAAAGCGATGGCGCTCTGGGGCACCACCACGGGTCACTCCGCGACCCCCGATCGCGTTGATCCTTATCATTTCACGAAACGAGTAATTGCTGCGCTGACTATAGCCGATGACCTCGTCGTAGGTCCGGAACAGCCACCGCGTGTGATCGTGCGGATCGAGTCGGTTGCGGAACTGCGGGACACGGCGCCACGGCTCGCTGAGCAATTGCTGAAGGATACCCCGGCTGAAGGCCTGCTGGTGCCGGTGGCGACGTCGGGCGATCTCGACACGCTTAACGAGTTCGCCGGACAAATGCCGCTCCCCGTGCGTTTTCTCGCGCTCGAGCTCGCGCCAACACTGCCACCCGACAGCTTGCAGCCACTGCTGGCGATGAGCCGCAACCGGCTGCTATTGGTGCGGGCATTCGGTGCCAAGGATATGGATACATTGGCGGCTTTTGCGCGACTGGTGCGACGCCAACAGCACTTTCTCGCCGTGGCCATCGCGCCGGCCGATTTTGGTGTTATGGGTGAATCACTAACCACCATCGGTGACGACCGGCTGCTCTACACCCTTGATGCGCAGCCCCCGCTGATGCATCCCGTCGGGGCTTATCGGATCCTCGCCGAGGGCCTGCGTGAAATCGGCTCCCGCGCGCCCATCTGGATTCGCAACACCTCACAGACCGCGATCGGTCGCTCGCCCGATTTTCTCTCCCGCCTCCTCGATGCCTCTATCCTCACCGGCGCGCTGCTCTGCGACGGGCTCGGCGACCTTGTAAGCGTTGAGACCGAGGCCGATCCCGCTCGCGCGACCACGCTCGCCTACAACCTCCTTCAGGGCGCGGGCGCGCGCAGCTCCAAGACCGAGTTCGTCGCCTGCCCCTCGTGCGGTCGCACCCTCTTCGATTTGCAGACCACCACCCAGCGCATCCGTGCGCGCACCGGCCACCTCAAGGGCGTTAAAATCGCCATCATGGGCTGCATCGTCAACGGCCCCGGCGAGATGGCCGACGCCGACTTCGGCTACGTCGGTGGCGCTCCCGGTAAAATCAACCTCTACGTCGGCAAAACCTGTGTCCAATACAACGTCCCGCAATCCGAGGCCGACGAGCGGCTCGTCGCCTTGATTCGCGAGCATGGCAAATGGGCCGAGCCACCCGGCACCATGCCGGGCCGGACTCCTGCTTCCTTCGCGCCCGAGGCCCTCGTCTCACCACAAGAAATGCCTGTGGCTCCCGCACGGGCACCCGCCGCCAACGTGCGGTGACGCGCCTGTCACGGTGTCGTGACCGTGTCGTGACACGCGCCGCTGGCCCACGCGTAATCTCACTTTCGTTACAATCTGGCGGCCGCCGCCGTGGTGGCCGCGTACAGGTTCGGCGCACGGCTTGGCAACTAAAAAAACGAAAATAATTCAGGCCGGTTTTTGTCGGTGAATAAGTTGTGGGCAACTTCCGCTTGAAGGAGATTTTTCCTTGCCCGTTAATGGCACCTCAACTTCATACAGCCGGCCCGCCCGGCGGTTCTTTGGCACATCATCCGGCAGTTTTCCCTCCTCCCAGCGCGGGTTTCCGCGTGTTTTAGGCCCATTTTAGCCCTTTGCGCGCCGCAATTCCGCCCTTCCCGGGCGTTTCCCGGCCGCCAAGTCCTCAATTTCCCTGTCTGTGGAGCATGGAGACCGCCCTACGATGTGCCACTTCCGCCTGACGCCAGCCGATTGTGAATAAACTCGCGTCTCCGCCCACCGTCCATGCCCGTCTCCGCCCCTCCGCCCAATCTCTGGGACACCGTCAAAGGTGACTTCCGCACTCTCTTCCCGGAGGACGTGTTCAAACTCTGGTTTGAGCCCCTCACCTGCTTGGAATCAACCGACGACAGTCTCACGCTCGGCGTGCCCAACGACTTTGCCGCCATCTGGATCAACGACAACTACCTCGATCTCATTAAGCAGCGGCTCCTGCTGACTACCGGACACCCGGTCAACGTCCGCCTCCGCAAGACCGGCTCCGAACCCCGCCACCTCGCCGCGACATCCACCGACGAGACCCCTGCGCCCCGCGTCCGCCCGATCGCACCCGCCCGCCGCGCCGCCCGCGCCGACACGCGCGACCCCGCCCACGGCACGCTCAACGTCCGCAACACTTTCGAGACCTTCGTCGTCGGGGCGAATAACCAGATGGCCCATGCTGCCGCCCGCGCGATTGTGCAGGCTCCAGGCGCCGTCCACAACCCCCTCTTCCTCTACGGCGGCACTGGCCTGGGCAAGACCCACCTGATGCACGCCATCGGCCACGCCATTCTCCGCGCCAACCCCGAGGCCCGCGTCGCCTACCTTTCCACCGAAAAATTTACCAACGAGTTCATTCAGGGCCTACAGGAGAACAGCCTTACCAAGTTCCGTCAGCGTTACCGTTCGATGGACGTGCTCCTCGTGGACGACATCCAGTTCCTTGCGGGCAAAGAGCGCATCCAGGAGGAGTTCTTCCATACCTTCAACGAGCTGCACGGTGCCGGCCGCCAGGTCGTCCTCTCTAGCGACCGCCCTGTCGGCGAGATCCAGAAGCTCGAGGCCCGCCTCGTCTCCCGCTTCGAGTGGGGCATGACCGCCGACATCCAGGTGCCCGACTTCGAGACCCGCCTCGCCATCCTTCGCGCCAAGGCCGCCGTGCTCAAATGTGACCTCCCTGCCGATGTCGCCAACTTCATCGCCCAGCACATCGCCAAGAACATCCGCCGTCTTGAGGGCGCGTTGCTCAAGGTCGCGAGCTACGCCGCCCTCCACGGTCGGCCCGTGGACCTGCCCACCACCGAAAAGCTCCTCCAGGATATCCTCATGGAGCAGGCGCAGACCATCCTCACCATCGAGACCATCCAGAAGCGCGTGGCCGACCACTTCCAGATCCGCCACAGCGACATGACCAGCAAGCGCCGCCCCAACAACATCGCCATTCCGCGGCAGGTCTCCATGTATCTTAGCCGAGTCCTCACCAAGCACTCGCTCCAGGAGATCGGCGATGGTCACGGCGGCCGCGACCACGGCACCGTCATCCACGCCTGCAAGGCCGTGGACAACATGATGGAGCAGGACGCCTCGATGCGGAACTCCGTCGAGTTTCTCAAAACCCAGCTCTCGCGCTGAGCGCGGGCTGGTGCCGCGCCCCCGGGGGCGGTCGCAAGCCGTGTTGGGCGTGATGGTTCGGATCTCCGGATTAATTGAGGGGGCAATTTTCTGGCTGGAGAAGAAAATTGGATTTATCCGTGTGCATTCTTGTAATCCGTGGTTGATTGTTTCCTATGCCGCCCGCCCTCACTCCCGAACAGAAAGCCGCCGTCGCCGCCTGGCTGGCCGCCGGCGACAACCTCTCTGCCGTTCAGAAAAAGCTCCGCGAGCAGTTTGGCCTCGCGCTCACCTACATGGATGTGCGCTTCCTGGTGGATGACCTGAACCTTCAGATCAAGGACCCGCCGCCCAAGCCCGAGCCTGCCAAGCCGGCCTCCGCCCAACCTGGAGCCGGGGCGTCCCCGCCCCGGTCATCCGCGCCTCCTGAGAAAAAAAGCCTCCTCGACAAGGCCAAGGAAAAGCTCGGTCTCGCCAAGGACGAGCCCGCCGGCCCCAGCGACCTCGCCGAGGACGATTTCGCCGACGAGCCGCCCCTGCCGCCCGCCGGCTCCAGCACGGTGAAAGTCACCGTGGACAACGTCACCCTCATCCCGGGCGCCATCGCCAGCGGCGGCGTGACGTTCAGCGACGGTGTGACCGGCCAGTGGGTCGTGGACCAACAAGGCCGCCCCGGCTTCACCAAGATCAGCCAGCCCAACTACCGCCCCAGTCCCGCCGACGCGCAGGCCTTCATGCAGGAGCTCAACCTCGCCCTGCAAAAAAAAGGTTTCTAAGCTTTCTCTCTGTGGCGTCGCGGCGGATCGTGGGGCTGATTTTTTCAGGGCGGTGTCAGGCTGAGGCTTTGTAGGGCCGCCGCTTGCCGGCGTGCCAAAATATGGCCGCGAGTCCGTTGTAGGCCAAGTCGCCAGACCTGGCCCGTTCGGCCGGAACCGGCCTACAATTTCAGCCGCAGGCCGTCGTGCGCGGGCTTGATCCCCGGCGGCAGCGCGGCGGCGAGCGCGGCGTGGCCGCTCAGGTGCGTGAGGTGCGTGAGCAGCGCACGTGGCGCGGCGATCTCGCGGGCGACGGCCACGGCCTCGGCGATGGTCATGTGCGTGGGGTGGGGGAGCTCACGCAGACCGTCGAGCACCACGGCGGCGGAGCCGCGCGCGAGGGCGATGGCGGCGGGTGGCACGGTCTTGCAGTCGGTGTAGTAGGCAAATTTCGAGCCCGTGCTGCGCTCGGTGAACACGAGGCCGAGAGTCTCCACTTCGCCATGTGGGAGCAGCACGCTTTCAATCACGCCCTGCGGCAGCTCTAGGCGCGCGGGCAGCGGCGCGAGGCGGAACGCCGCGTAGCCTTTGGCGGTGGGCCTTTCCCCAATGGCGTAGGGAAACATCGCCCGCACGCGTGTCAGCCCAGCCTCCGTGGAATAGACCGGCAGAGCCGTGCCGCCGAGCTGGTCGCAGAACCGCCGCAAGTCGTCCATACCGGCGATGTGGTCGGCGTGGCCGTGCGTGAGGATGAAATGGTCGGCGCCACGGATGTTCTCGCGCAGGCATTGCAGGCGAAACTCGGGCGCGGCGTCCACCTGCACCCGCAGGCCGTTCATCACGACATGGATGCTCGTGCGCGTTCGGCGGTCGCGCGGGTCAGCCGAGGTGCAGACAGCGCAGTCGCACGCAATCATCGGCACGCCCTGCGACGTGCCCGTGCCGAGAAAGATGACTTCCATGATTTTGTTTTAACGCAAAGACGCCAAGTAGCAAAGGCGCAGAGTCCTGATTGGGGAAACAAAATATCCGACTCGGTCTCTCCGCGTCTTTGCAGCTTAGCGCCTTTTTTTATCCAAGCTTGAAACCAAATTCCCCCAACAGGCGGCGGGAGGATTCGGCGGGGGCGGCGAAATCGGCCGGCGTGAGCGGGAGCGTGTGCAGGCCGGTCTGCTCGTGGAAGAAATGCAGCGCGGTTTCGGTCGCGTGCGCGCCGAACGCGGTGTGGCAGCCACCGCCGAGCGCGGTTTGGAACGCGCGCTCCAGCGTGACGGCGCGCGCGGTCGGTGCGTCGAAGGCGCCGGCGAACTTCGCGACGTCGGCCGCGCGGCACTGGATGGCGATGGCTCCCTGCCCCACGGCCGGCACCATCGTCTGGTAGCCGAGTGCGTGGAACTCGACGCCGGGCCAGTTGCCGATGCCGAGCCGCGCGAGGCCGGCGGCGGCGAGGATGGTGGCGTCGGCCACGCCGCCTTCGCCGATCTTGCGGAGACGGGTATCCACGTTGCCGCGAATCTCGGTGAACGTGGCGGCGGGAAACAGGCGGGCGATTTGCAGGCGGCGGCGCGGGCTGCCGGTGGCGATGCTCGTGGGCTTGGCGACCCCGGCGCGGAGCACGAGCACATCGCGGGCGTCGGCGCGCGGAAGGTAGCCGGCGATGGCGAGGCCGGCGGGCATATCGCCGGGCAGGTCTTTCGTGCTGTGGACGGCGACATCGGCCTCGCTGCGCAGGAGCGCGTGCTCCAGCTCCGTCGTGAACAGGCCCTTGCCGCCCTTTTGCTCCAGCGACCAGTCGGCCTGTTGGTCGCCGGTGGTGACGATTTTCAGCAGGTCGGTCTCGACGCCGAGCGCCGCCCGCAGTTGCGCGGCGACCATCTCCGCCTGCGCGAGCGCTAGCGGGCTTTTACGGGTGGCGAGGATGAGGGATTTTGGAACCACTGATGGACACTGATGGGCACTGATGGGGAAAGGCAATCGGGTTAGCTCGGCTCCTCTCTTCTAGTGCTTCTAAGTTCAAGGCTGGGATCGTGGGGAGCAACAAACACGACTTTCTGTGCTCGATATTTTTTCCCAAGATCAGACAGGGAAACATCGAGGTCGGGCGTGAGCTTCGTTGGCACAAAGCACCGCAGCTAGTACCGTAATGAGGCATCGGGGAGAACAAGACAAAAACTGGAGCGATGGCACGTAGCAAGCCAACTGGACCTTGGTTCCACGCATCCGACACAAGCCATCCAAGGCACACAAAACCAATCACATCCTGCGGGGG
>CAIPZZ010000022.1 GCA_903869665.1 uncultured Opitutia bacterium
GCTCTACGGCACATTTCACGAGCATTTCAAGCAGCTGCAAGGGAAGGAACTTTCCTACAACAACATCTTGGACATCACGGCGGCGACCTGGCTCATCGGCGAGTTTGAGCGGCCGACGGTCGCCATCCTCAAGCACACGAATCCCTGTGGCGTGGCCTCGGCCGACACGCTGGAGGCCGCGTGGGAGCTGGCCTACGCGACCGACCGGCAGGCGCCGTTCGGCGGCATCATCGTCGTCAACCGCACGCTCGATGGCGCGCTGGCGCGGAGCATCGCGGAGATTTTCACCGAGGTCATCATCGCGCCGCGCTTCAGCGACGAGGCACTGGCCGTGCTGGGCAAAAAGAAAAACCTCCGCCTCATGGTCGCCACCGAGGGCATGGGGGCCGACGCGCTCCAAGAAATCCGCTCCGTCGTCGGCGGCGTGCTCGTGCAGGACCGTGACCGCACGCTCGGCGACGTGGCGAAGTTCAAGGTCGTGACGAAACGCCAGCCCACGCCCGAGGAGTGGGCCGGCATGATGTTCGGCTGGAAGGTCGGCAAGCACGTCAAGTCCAACGCCATCGTCTATTGCCACGGCGAGCGCACGCTCGGCGTCGGCGCGGGCCAGATGGCGCGGGTGGACAGCTCGCGCATTGCCGTGTGGAAAGCCGGCGAGGCCAAGCTCGACCTGCGCGGTTCCATCGTGGCGAGCGAGGCGCTGTTCCCGTTTGCCGACGGCCTCATCGCCGCCGCCGAGGCGGGCGCGACGGCGGCGATCCAGCCCGGCGGCTCGGTGCGCGACGACGAGGTCATCGCCGCCGCCGACGCGCGCGGCCTGGCGATGGTCTTCACCGGCATCAGGCATTTCAAACACTGAGGTGTGCAATGAAAAGGCTCCTTCTCATCGCCAGCATCTGTGTAGGGGCGTGGACAGCAAAAGCGGACGATGACATGCACAGCGTTACCATTAACGGAAGATTTCTGTTTAATGTTACTGCCGTGGAGGAAACCAAGCCGAATTCCATAATGATTACCCATTATGAACCGTTTGAACCGTTCCGGGGCGAAAGACTCCAAGTGGCTATCGAAGACGTGCCGAAGCCTTTCTTGAGGGCTTGGAATATTACGCCCCCGCCAACCATCAGCGTTCGGAAAATCAAGCTGACGTTCGAGGGAATGTCCAACTTGGCAAAGCTTGGCTGGTTTATTGGAACGGTGCTGGTTGCGTGGGCGATCATTCGCCGTTTTCTGGCCCGCAAGCGCGTTCCATTTATTTTCCCCCTCTTCGGCCAACTTTGTATCGTTCTGATTGGGTCCGGTGTGTCGCTTTACCTCGCCTTTCTCCCCTTGGTTTTTCTGATGATCAGCAGCGATTGGACTGCTAATCGGCACGCCAGTTCTGATCCCATCGACGTGCTTGCCGTGCTTGCTTCCTTGCTATGTCTAGTCGGCGGCCCAATCGGATCGATCTTCTTTGCTTGTTGGCGTGAGAAAAAGGCCGAACCAGTCTCCAAAACCAATGCCACTTCGCGGCGTCGCTCAACTTTTGATCGTTAGGCACGCAGGGTCGGACCGCTGCGAACCAAAGAATGCGGGGTGATTGAAAGTCGCATTGCGCCACGGCGTGACTCCACCCGCCCCACGTCACAGCCGTCAGCCCGCTCGGTCGCGCGTGCGCGTAGAGCCATTTTCAATTTGCTTCATTTCCCCCCGCGCGGGCAGCATCGGCAAGCGGAAACACCCGAGCCAGGCCGAACCCCGCCACCCCATCCCTCTCGCGAAAAATCCCCATGAAAACAAAAACCCGCCTGCTCGCCCTGCTCACCGCCGCGCTCGCCCTCCCGGTCGCCACGATGTTCGTCGCCAAGGCCGCCGTGGCGGGTCGCCCCACCCCGCCCCGACCGCAAGGCCCGTGCGACCTCTACGCCGCCGGCGGCACGCCGTGCGTCGCCGCGCACAGCACGGCGCGCGCGTTAACCGCGAGCTACAACGGCCCGCTCTACCAAGTGCGGCGCGAGTCGGACAGCAAGACCCTCGACATCGGCCTCGCCGCGCCCACCGCGACGGACGCCGGCGGCCACGCCGACGCGGCCGCACAGGACGTGTTTTGCGCCAACACCCTCTGCCTCATCACCCGCATCTACGACCAGTCCGGCAAGGGCAACGATCTCCTCCAGGCCCCGCCGGGCACGTTTTTCGGCCCGGCCAAGGGCGGATTCGACACGCTGCCCATCGCCGACATGGCCCCCATCAGCATCGGCGGCCGGAAGGCCTACGGCGTGTTCATCATGCCGGGCATGGGCCTGCGCGCGAATAACGCCAGCGGCGTCGCGATCAACGACGAGCCCGAGGGCATCTACTACGTAATTGACGGCACGCACTACGACAGCGGCTGCTGCTTCGACTATGGCAACGCCTCGACCAACGGCCGCGCGGTCGGCACCGGCACGATGGAGACGGTTTACTTCGGCACCGCCACCGCGTGGGGCAAGGGCGCCGGCCCCGGCCCGTGGATCATGGCCGACATGGAGGCGGGGCTGTTCTCCGGCTACAATGCGAAGGAAAATGTCGGCAGCCCGACCATTGACTCGTGGCGGTTTGTCTCGGCGTTCGTGGACGGCGGCGGCGGCAACCAGTGGGACCTGCGGGGCGGCAACGCGCAGCAGGGCAAGCTGACCACGTTCTACAGCGGCGTCCGCCCCGGCACGCCCGGCAGCAGCGCCTATTTCCCGATGAGCAAGAAAGGGGGCGTCCTGCTGGGCAACGGCGGCGACAACGGCAACGGCTCGTCCGGCACCTTTTACGAGGGCGTAATGACGACCGGCTATCCGACCGAGGCCACGACCGACGCGGTGCAGGCCAACATCGTCGCGGCGAAATATGACGTGTCGCCGGTGAGGCTCTCACCTCTCACAACTCTTTTATTCAGCTCAAAACAATTGGTCTCGGCGACTTTCACGCCGGGCTCGACGCAGGATCTCGCGGTGAGCTTTACCAATACCACGGACGAGCAGGCGACTGGCGTAAAGTTGAGCCTCGCGCTTCCCACCGGCTGGACCGCCGTGGTGAGCGGCACCACCGCTACGGCCAAAACATTCACCGAGTCGGTCGCTCCAGGCGCGAAGGTGAGCGCAACCTTCAAGGTGACTTCACCGGCGGCGACCAGCGCGGGCTATCTCACCGGCAAAGCCGAGTGGTCTGGCGCGCGTTCCGAAACCGCCACCGCCCGCGTGCGGAACGTCCATCCGGTGAAGCTCAACGAGGTCCTGCTCGGCTCCGGCACAGGCCAGTTCATCGAGCTCCACAACGCCGGCACCAGCGAGGTGGACCTCTCCAACTGGACGCTCGTCAGCACCGCGAACCAGTGGGCCTCGGTGAAGCTCGTGACCATCCCGGCGGGCACGAAGCTCGCGCCGCACGGTTTTTATCTGCTCGGCCTCGCGAGCTCGGGGCTCGCCGCGCCCGCCGACGCGGGAGCGACGGTCATCAACGTCCGCAGCACGGCCGGCTTTGAGGCTGGCCAGGAGATCACCCTGGACGGCGAGACGCGCAAAGTCGCCGTGGTGGGCACGCCGGCCGCGGCGATGACCACGGTGTTCATCCCGGTGTCCACCGGGCCGTGGCTCACGTTTCCCGCCGGCACGACCAACCTGCCGGTGACGAGCGCGGCCGGCTTCGAGGTTGGCCAGAAAATCGGCCTTGATCTCGGCGGCCACCACGAGGTCGCCACTGTGACCGCCGTCGGCAAGGCCGCGACGCAGACCACGCTGGCCACGGCGGCCAGCGCGGGCGCGACCAGCCTTCGACTCGCCGCCGCCGCCAACCTGACGGCGGGCGACACGCTCACGATTGACACCGGCGGCCGCAAGGAGCTCGCCACCGTCAAGAGCATCAGCGCGCCGGCCGCCCCGGCGGGCACGGCTCCGGACGGAGCGCCGCCCGCCGGCGCAGGGCGCGGCGGCCGGGGCGGACGCGGTGGCGGAGGCGGGCAGAGCGCGGAGGTCGTGCTTGCCGCGCCGCTCAAGCTCGACCACGCCAACGGCGTGGACGTTTCCTCACCGGGCACGGGCATCAGCTTCACCCCCGCCACGAAATTCGCACACACCAGCGGCGATGCGGTGCAGGCGCTCGGCAGCGGCCTCACGCTGGACCGCCCGCTCGCCAGCGCCCACGCCCACGGCGCGCCCGTGCTCAATCCGCAGGTCGCCGGCGGCTACCCAGGCACCCCGCCGCCGCAACAATGGTTTGGCAGCGTGCTGGCCCCCGCAATCGGTTCACTCGCGCTGCTCGATGCCAGCGGCCAGGTGGTGGTGGACGCGATCGTCTATGGGGAGCAGCAATCCAGCTCCAGCGCCCGAGGCACCATCACCAGCCCCGAGCTCGCCATCCTCGAAGGCGATCAGGGCAAGGGGGGTAACATCGTGGTCGTGCCCGCCGGCGGACGCGGCGGGCGCGGGCGCGGTGGCGCTCCCGCCGCCGCAGCACCCGCGCCCAGCCGAAGCGTGGCGCGCATCAGCGACGGCGTGGACACCGACAACCTCACCGCCGACTTCCAGTTGCAGACTCCGACGCCCGGCGCGGCCAACCAGCGGGCGCAGTGAAGCCCCTCCTAGGGCGAGAGGCTGGAACCGAGCCGAATAACGCCGGCCAAGGTAGGGTCGTCGCTGGCCAACGCACCCCTCGGACGGGCGGCGCCGCGCACCGCCCCGACCCTGGCGATTGGCCCCTTTTTCGGACAGGCTTAGAGGCCGCGAAATTTGAGGTTGGTGTCGCAGCCTGAATCTGGGCAAAGTTTCCCGTCACCCCTGAAATTCAGATTCCTCCCCGGCGGTGGAATCCGCCCCGCCAATTCCAGCTCCTAAAACCAAGCCCGCCTACGCCACCACTATGATCAACAACAAGGCAAGAAACCACCTGATGGTAATGCTCGCGCTGGCGCTCGCGCTCCCCGTGGCCACGATGTTTGTGGCCAAGGCGGCCGTCGCGGGCCGGGCCGCTCCCCGGCCGCAGGGCTCGTGCGATGTTTACGCCGCCGGTGGCGCCCCCTGCGTCGCCGCGCACAGCACCACCCGCGCGCTCTACGCCGCCTACAACGGCCCGCTTTATCAGGTGCTGCGGCAGTCAGACGGCAAGAAGCTGGACATCGGCGTCGTGCCGGCCTCCGCGACGGACGGCGGAGGTTACGCCGACGCGGCCGCACAGGATGCATTCTGCGCGAACACCTACTGCTGGATCGCCACGATTTATGATCAGTCCGGCCATAAGAACGATTTGGTGCAGGCGCCGCGCGGCGGCACCGGCACACCGACGGTCATGGGCGGGTTCAACAGCCTGCCGCTCGCCGACCGGGCGCCCGTGACCATCATGGGCCACAAGGCCTACGGCGTATTCATCGAAAACGGGATGGGCCTGCGCCAAAACAACCCGCACGGCACCGCGGTGGACGACCAGGCCGAGGGCCAATACTGGGTAATCAATGGCCATCACTACAACTCCGGCTGCTGCTTCGACTATGGCAACGGCGAGATTGACAGCCGCGACGATGGCGACGGCACGATGGAGACCACCTATTACGGAAACGCCAAGACGTGGTATCATGGCCCGGGTGACGGCCCGTGGATCATGACCGACCAGGAAAACAACCTCGTCGGCTGCGTCACCGATTCGCCGCAAAATAAAAACTGCGACGACCTGCCGATTATCAAATGGCGTTTCGTAACCGCCACCGCCGACGGCGAGCCGCATCACTGGCGGACGATGGGCGCCGACGCGCAGAGCGGCGAGATGGCGGTCATGTTCGATGGCCAGCGCATCATGAACCCAAACAACAGCTACGACCCGATGCGCAAACAGGGTGCCATCGTGCTCGGCAACGGAGGCGACAACAGCAACAGCGCGCAGGGCACCTTTTACGAGGGCGCGATGACGGCCGCCAACACCTTCCCCTCCAAGGAGACCAACCAAAAACTCCAGGCCAACATCGTCGCCGCGCACTACGACGAGCCGCGCCTCACGCTGGCACCCGCCTTTGCGGTGGCTGCGCCGCCGGAACTGCAGACGTTTGCTCCTGGCTCCTCGCAGGAAACCACGGTGACGTTCAAAAACACCACCGGCGCGCCCGTGACCAACGTCAAGCTGGGCCTCTCTGGGCCGCGCGGCTGGACGGCCGCCGCCGCGACTCCGGCGACCGTCGCCGGCCCGGTCGCA
>CAIPZZ010000023.1 GCA_903869665.1 uncultured Opitutia bacterium
CGATATGGAACGCGCAGCGCGTGCTCGGATTTTGCCCGCTGAATGCGCGCGTCGTCGTCTCGCTCGCCCCCTGATTTTTCGTCATGAACAAAAACCAAGTCATTGAAATCGTTGTTTCAAAGCTTCCGCTGCTGAACCTCAGCGCGGACCAGATGCCGACCGAGGCGGAGGTGCGTTTATGGCTTGGAGGAGCCATGCACAACAAAACCAAAGGTGGGCATGCGTCATTTTACTCGAGCCCGCCGCGCGGAGCCTCTCCGGAGGTGCAGGCGCTAGCCCGGCTGATCAAATTCCACGGAAGCGCGGGCGGTTTGTGGGGTTTGATGGCGGCAAAATCCATGGTCTCGAACGAGACGTGGCTGCGCATCGAGACCGTGGGCACGCTGATCGCCGTCCTGTCCGGTAAAACGCCGGCAATTGACCGCTGGGCCGCTGTGCTGGGCCGCGCCGAAACCACCACCAACTGATTTCCCCATGAAAAACAGCATCCTGATCAACACTGAGACGAAACGCATTGTCGCCGTCGGCGATAAGCTCCAGACGTTCCGCGGCGAGCCCGTGGTGGTCACCGGCTGGCAACCGCCGCGGCATATCGGGTCGACCGGCCGCATCTATGTCACGCCCGAGGGATATCCCGCCGAGTTCCAGGCTTTCTTCCCCTCCGTGTGCGGCTGTGAAATCGTGACCGGAGGTGCCCAATGAGCCGCACGCGCAACCCGCTTTTGACGGACGCCGAATGCGACGCGATCAAAGACACGCCCGGGGTGCACGTCGACATTTCGGATGTCTACGAGGTCAGCGGCGTGATGTGGCGGCGCTCCCAGCACGAGTCATATGCCGAGGCGCTAAGCGCCCGAGCCCTGTATTCCATGGAGCTGTGTTACGGCTGCACCTCGGCTCTCGATTCGCTGACCAACATGCGCAGGGTGGCCGCCATGCTCGACCGCGAGGCCGACGAGGACATTCGGATAATCCTGACCATCGACGGGGTGTGCATGCCTGAGTGCTCCCTGCACGAGGCCGACGACCAGATAACCCGATACCTGATCCGCCGCGGCTCCTACGGCAATTTCAAATCCAGATAACCCAAACAAACAATGATCAACCGCCCCCTTCTCTGCACCGCCCACGACGTCACGTGGGCCGCGACCGGCGCCCATTGCCTCCGCTGCGGCGCCACGGCCCGCACCTGCTTCGAGATCCGGCACCGGCCGGACTCACGGGCCCGCGAGGCCCTGTACGTCCACTCCCTCGGCAACAGCAGCACCCGCCTCTCCGTCTTCGTTGACGCTAAGGGCCGACGCATCGAGTAACCCACCACGACCATGGCTCAATTTTTCAGACCCTCAGACTTCGGCCGCGCGCTCAAGTGCGGCCCGTACACATCCCCCGGGTGTTACCCCGTTTATTTCATCACGAGCGACGGCGCGGCGCTGTCGCACAGGGCCGCCAAGGCCAACGGCTGGCGCATATGCCAGTCGATCCGCGAACGTGCGGATGACGGCTGGCGTGTGGTCACCGCGGAGGTGAACTGGGAAGATCCTGCGCTGATCTGTGAAGACAGCGGCGAGCGGATCGAGTCGGCCTACGCCGA
>CAIPZZ010000024.1 GCA_903869665.1 uncultured Opitutia bacterium
GGGCGTGCCCTGCGTCCACAGCGACCTGCCGGTCCTGCGCGAAAACTCCGGCGGCGGCGGGTGCCTGCCGGTCGCGGTCAACGATCGCCGCGCATGGATGGATGCGCTCCGCGAAGTCGCGACCAACGACACCCTCGTCGCCCAACTCACCGACGGAGCCACCCGGCGCGCCTTGCCCACGTGGCGCGAGACCGCGGCAACGCTCACCACGGCGCTCGTCTGACGCTCCTGCGCCGAAGGCCGGGGACTCTACGCTGATAGGCCCGCCGCGCGGACCGGCCGGACCATGCTACTTCGCAGGGGAAGGAATCGGCGAAGGCGCCGGCTTATACCAAAAGCCGCTAGCTAATACACTTTAGGTTGGCGCGCCAGAGTTTACCTGATCGGCGAGCCAGGTGTGGATGAGGGAGGCGACCGCGGCCGGGGTGGACCAAGGGCGCGCCGCGGCGGCGAGATGATCTTCGAGGCGGCGCAGCGTCGGATAGAGTCGGTTGGCGACGGCGGCTTTGAGCAGGCCGCCGAAGCGTTCGACCGGATTGAGTTCCGGACAGTAGGGCGGCAGCGGCAACAGCCGCAGATTGGCCGGCAAGCGGACATCATCCACGGGCAGATGGAAGCCGGCCTGATCGGCGATGACCACATGAAGCGCCGTGGGGTCAGAGTCGGCGATCTGGCGCAAAAAGAGCGCGTGGATGTCGCGGTCGATGGCCGGGGTGAACAGCAGTTCGGCGGCGTGCGCGCCGTCGACTTCCAAGGCCTCGTGCAAGTAACCCCATTGGTAACGGGTCGCGTAGGGCGCATGCACCCGCACCCCGCGGCGACCCCAGACCCGACGGATGACCGGCAACAGTCCGTAGCGATGCTCGTCGAGCACCCACACCCGCACCGGTTGCGTCGGCGCCGGACCGGCCACGGCCTGCAACCGCGCGGGCAGTTCCACCTTAAACTTGGCCGCTTTGGCCGGATCCTTTTTCGCGTGCGACTTGCGCGGAACTTTTAGTTTCCCGCCCAGGCGCCGCAAAACCTTGAGCGCCCCGCTCACGCTCAGCGTCTTGCGGGTGCGCTTTTTGATCCACGCCTGCGCGTCCTTCGCCTGCCGGAACTGCCCCGCCTCCAGCCGCGCGGTAAATTCTTCGGCCACCGCCCCTCGCACCACCGGGGTCCGGGCCCCGGCCCAGTCCCGCGTGAGCAACCCGGCCACCCCGCCGCGCTCCACCTTGTCCCGATAGTTGAAGACACTCTTACGGCTCACCCCGGCGACTTTCGCGATCTGCTCGGTCGTCAGCTCATGCTGCGCAATCAACCGCACCACCAGCAGCCGCTGCCGCGCCCAGTCGGCCTGGGGCCGCTCCCACGCCGCTTCGATTTCCTTCACCAATTCTTCTCCCAGCGGCGGTAATTTGCGGGCCATCCTCTTTTATCGCACGGATTCAGCCTGCTTGTGAAGCGTAAAAGCTAACGGCTATTGGTATAACACCCCAGACGGGCATGGAACCCGGGAACCGAGCGCTGCTCCCACCCGGAGGGGTGCCAGATCCACTCCGGGGACCGGAGTTGGGGTCACGCGCGATCGCCGCGGCGGGGCCGACGGTGGCGCCAGCCCATTTAGGCGAGGCGCTGGCTCCCGGGCGGCGGTTCGTCCTGATCGTCGACGACGAGGCGCCGATCCGCGATCTAGTCGCTACCGCGTTCGCCCGTTATCAAATACCGACCCTCGTCGCCAACAAC
>CAIPZZ010000025.1 GCA_903869665.1 uncultured Opitutia bacterium
GGGCTGGAAAGAATTTCCCGCCGAAACCCGTCAGTGGGCGCTTTGCGTGCGTAGTATCGCCACGACCGCTAACGAGACAATCGGGCTTCCAATCGCGGCGGACCAGTTCAAGGCGTGGTGAGACGCTCGTCGTAGTTCAGGCAGAGCAAGCGAGCGCTGGCGGCGGCGGCGTGGGCAGGCGCGAGGGCGAGCACGGCGTCGTATTCGGCTACAGCCTCGTCGAGGCGGAACGCCTCCTGTAACGCCAGCGCGCGGCCAAGCCGGGCGGCGACTAGGTCCGGCTCGAGCCCGAGGGCGCGGTCGAGTGCGGCCAGCGCGTCCTCGGCGCGATGCAGCGTGGCGAGGGCGAGGCCGAGGTTTTTCCAGCCGGCGGCGTGGGATGGGAAACTTTCAGTTGTCGCCACCAAAAGCGGCAGCGCGGCGGCGAAGCCGTGCCGGTCGGCGGTGAGCGCGCTGGCGCGCTCGTGCAGTGAAGCCGAGCCGGGGCAATGCCGCGCGCCGGCCAGTGCCGCCTCCAAGGCGGCGTCGGGCCGACCTTGTTGCAAGAGCGCGAGCGAGAGGTGTTCCCAGGCCTCGGCCATAGTCGGGGTGTCCTGCAGTGCGCGGCGGAAATTCGTCTCGGCCGCTTCCGGTTCGCCGAGGGCAAGCTGCGCGGCGCCTAGCCGAAGCGCGCAAAGCGCAGAGCGTGGGGAGAGCACCAGCGCGCGCTCAAGCAGTGACCGCGCCTCGCGGTGTCGGCCGAGCTGGTGCGCGGCCAGCCCGCCGAGATGCCACGCGTCAAATGCCCCCGGCGCGCTGCGCCGCACTTGCGCGTAGAGCCGGTAGGCCGGCTCGATGCGGCCGGATTGGTGATGCGCGACAGCGTCGTGCAGTTGCTGGTTAAGGTTGGGCCGGCGCATAAGAAGAGGTTTCCCAGCAATGTTGCAACGCGTCTCCGAAGCGCCGCGCCTGCCCGGCATGGTCGAGGAGCGGCGAGGCGCGCAGCGCGTCGCGCAGGCCGGCCGCACGCGCAGTGAGCGCGGCGGGATCGGCCGCGAGCTCCGCCGAACGCGCGAACTCGCCGCGGTCGTGCGCCTCGCGGAGTTTTTTGTCCGACGGGCCTTCGGTTTTTTGGTCTTGCTCGGCGTCTGCCATAATTCACCGCGCGTCTAGCAGACGCGTTGCCACGCGGTTTGATAATGACACTAAACTAAGAAGGTTAGCATATTAAGCATGATAAAAAAATTCTGGCTAAACAACCGCCGGCCACGGCCCTTAGGGCAGAAAAAATTGCCCACGATGTTCCTGAGCAGCGACGTCATTTCCGGTTCCTCCTCGCCGATGTGACCGAGGAGCGTCGTCCAGGGTGGTTCTCAAGCTTTCAGCACGAAACATCGGTTGTCCGAATATGCCGCCAGTTTTGGCAATCGGTCGCTATGCGCGCAATTCCTCCAATTGATCTGCCTGATTTTTCGGCAGACTCGCGACATGACTGGTGCCCCCACGGGGAATCGAACCCCGCTTTGAAGATTGAGAATCTCCTGTCCTAACCGATAGACGATGAGGGCGTGAAATGAGCTGCGCAGCCTGCGTCCTGCCGTCGCCGCGTCAAGCGCGAAGCTTGTTTTTCGAGCGAACGTTTGCGACGGCCTGATTTCGCCCTATCTACATGATGTTTCACGTTGCTTCTGCCGCCAACCCGGTTCGTCCGATGCGCGGGCAGGCCATCTTGACCTGCGTTCCGCCGCCGTTTCCCTTGACTCGTCATTGGCCCGACCTAGCCTCGCGCGCCTTCAACTTTTTTCATGGCGCAAGAGTTAAAAGACACGCTGCTCCTTCCCAAGACGGACTTCCCTATGCGGGCGAACCTCGTCCAACGCGAGCCCGCGCGCGCGGCCCACTGGGAGAAACTCGGCCTCTACGGCCGCATCGGCCAAAAACGCGCCGCCGCGAATCCCGGCAAAACCTTCGTCCTCCACGACGGCCCGCCGTTCACCAACGGCGACGTCCACATCGGCACCGCGCTCAACAAGACGCTCAAGGACGTCATCAACCGCTACAAGTCCCTGCGCGGTTACCATACGCCCTACGTCCCCGGCTGGGATTGCCACGGCCTGCCCATTGAGCAGAAAGTTTCCAAGGAAGTCCGCGAGCAAAAGCTCACCCTCACGACTGCCGAGCTGCGCGCGCGCTGTGACGCATTTTCCGAAGGCTGGATCACCAAGCAGACCGCGCAATTCAAGCGTCTCGGCGTCCTCGCCGACTGGGCCAACGAATACAAGACCAAGGCCCCCGCCTTCGAGGCCGACATCGTCCGCACCTTCGCCGCGTTCGTTGAGCAGGGGCTCGTTTATCGCAGCAAGAAACCCGTTTACTGGAGCATCCCGTTTGAGACCGCGCTCGCCGAGGCGGAAATCGAATACAAGGAGCACATCTCCATCGCCATCTGGGTGAAGTTCGCCGTGCCCGCCGAAGAGGCAAAAAAATTCGGCCTGCCGACCGACAGGCCACTTTCCATTGTCATCTGGACAACGACACCATGGACGCTCCCCGCGAATCTGGCCATCGCACTCAATCCGGATATAGAGTATGAGGTGACCGGCACGGAAACAGAATGGTTTATTGTCGCCCATTGCTTAGAGTCAGATTTTGCCAAGGCAACCGGGCTTGTCTTTTCCGATGGGCTCATTTTCCGGCGCGGCAAACAACTCGAAGGGCTTCAAGCTCGTCACCCGTTCATTGACCGCGCCTCCCCCGTCGTCCTCGCCGATTACGTCACGACCGACAGCGGCACCGGCTGCGTCCACACGGCTCCTGGCCACGGAGCGGAGGACTACCAGACCGGCCTGAAATACAAGCTGCCCATCTACTGCCCGGTGGGCGACGACGGCAAATACTTCGACGACGGCCAGGTGCCCGCCGACATGGTTGGCCTCTCCTGCCTCGAATCTGTCGAGGACTTGGAAAAAAAACGCACGTCCGCCGCCAACGTCGCCGTGCTCAAAAAGCTGGATGCTGCCGGCGCGCTGCTCGCCAAGCAAAAGCTCACGCACAGCTACCCGCACTGCTGGCGCTCCAAGACCCCGATCATCTTTCGCGCCGTGGACCAGTGGTTCGTCTCGCTCGATGTAGCCGGGGTCGCTGACCCCGAACCGGCCTCAGCGAGGCCGGCTACAATTTCGCCCCGCGCCACCGCGCTCGCCGAAATCCAAAAAATCGCCGCCACGCAGGGCTGGATTCCCGCGTGGGGCGAGGCGCGCATTCGGGGCGCGGTCGAGTCGCGGCCCGATTGGTGCATCAGCCGCCAGCGCGCGTGGGGCGTGCCGATCATTGCGTTTTACGACGAGAAGAAGAACGCGTTTCTCGACGCGGGCGTGATTCGCGCCGTGGCCGACAAGATCGCCGCGCGCGGCACCAACTTCTGGTTCGACGCCTCGCCCGCCGAGATTCTCGAAGGCATCGCGCTCCCCGCCAGCTGGCCCGCGCCCGCCGTGCTCACCTGCGGCCGTGACACGCTCGACGTGTGGATTGATTCCGGCTCGTCGCACGCCGCCGTGCTGAAGCGCGGCCAAGGCGGCACCTCGTGGCCTGCCGATCTTTATCTGGAGGGCAGCGACCAACATCGCGGCTGGTTCCAGTCGTCGCTCTGGACGAGCGTAATCGCATTTGGCGCCGCGCCCTACAAGGCCGTCCTCACCCACGGCTTCATTGTCGATCACGAGCGCAACAAAATCTCAAAGAGCAGCATCTACGAAAAACCCCAGACGAGCGACGCCTACATCGCCGAGCACGGGGCCGATGTGATCCGCCTGTGGATCGCTTCGCAGGATTTCCGCGACGACATCCCCATCTCGAAAGAAATTCTCTCGCACGTCGGCGAAACCTACCGGCTCCTCCGCAACACGCTCCGCTTCCAGCTCTCCAACCTCTTCGATTTCGACCCGGCACGCGACGCCATGCCGCACGCCCGCCTCGATTCGCTCGATCGCTGGGCGCTGCACCAGACCGCCACGCTGATCAACGCCTGCACGGCGGCCTACGACGCGTGCGAGTTCCATCGCGTTTACCAGCTCTGCAACCAGTTCGCCTCGGTCACGCTCTCGGCGACCTACCACGACATCCTCAAGGATCGCCTCTACACCCACGCCGCCGCGTCGCCGCTCCGCCGCTCGTCGCAGACCGCCCTCCATCATATTTTCAACGCGTTTGTGCGCCTGCTCGCGCCCATCCTCACCTTCACCTGCGACGAGGCTTGGAGCTACGCAACGACCAACACCGAATACGCCGACGACTCGATTCATCTCCAAGACTGGCCGGTCGCTCCTGCCGAGTGGACCGACGCCGCCCTCGAAGCCGACTTCGCCGCGCTGTTGAAAACCCGCGCACTAGTCAACGAGGCCATCGAACCGCTCCGCGCCGCCGGCAAGCTCGGCAAGTCCCTCGACGCCGCCGTCACGCTCGCCGCCACCCCCACGCTGGAAAAGCACCGCGAATTTCTTCCCGAGCTGTTCATCGTCTCGAATGTCGTGCTCGATGCGGCCGCCGCCGCCACGGCGGTCCGCCACGTCCAGGAACTCGGCCACCACCGTTGCCCGCGTTGCTGGCGCTGGGTGCCCGCGCTTGTAACTGCGGCAAACGATGCCAGCGTATGTCCCCGTTGCGCCGAGGCGCTCCGCACTTGAACCCCTTCAACCCCCAAAAACCATGGCTAAAAAATCCCCCAAGCCCGCCCCGAAGAAGCCCGCGCGGAAATCCGCCAAGAAACCCTCTCCGTCAAAATCCAAACCTGTTTCCAAACCACCTGTGAAGCCCGCTCCCAAACCTTCCTCTGCGGCCCTGAAGCCCTCCGCCAAAGCCGCGCCCGCCGCCAAAAAATCCGCCGCTGACGCGCCGAAACCCGCGTCGGTCGGAAAGGAGCCTTCCGCGCGCGCCAGTCTCCGCAGCCGCATTCTCGCACAGAGCCGCGCCAAGGCACACCCGCGCCCCGCTGAGTTCTCCCTCGACGACGCGCTCACGGCCGCCAAAGCCGCCGCCAAGGCCGAGACCGCCGCCAAGGCCGAGGTCGCCAAGGCCGCCGCCAAAACCGCCAAGGCGGCCGCCCTTGCCGCGAAGGCCGCCACCCGCCCGGCGCAGCCCAACCACATCAAGGCCGCCTCGCTCGCCGATATCTTGGGCTTCAACCCCCGCAAAGCTGCTCCCTCTCCCGAGAACGACGCGGCCGTCCCGGAGAAATTCCGCCGCTATTACCGCTTGCTCCTCGACCTGCGCCGTCACCTCACCGGCCAGATTGACCAGCACACCGAGGATACGCTGAAGCGCTCCTCGAAGGACGACGCGGGCGACCTCTCGAGCTATGGCCAGCACATGGCCGACGCCGGCACCGACACCTTCGACCGCGATTTCGCCCTCAGCATGGTCGCCAACGAGCAGGAGGCCCTCTCGGAGATCGAGGCGGCCATCCAGCGCATCCGCACCGACACCTACGGCGTCTGCGAGGTCACGCAGAAACCCATCGCCAAGGAGCGGCTGTTGGCTGTGCCCTTCACCCGCTACTCTGCCGAGGCGCTCAAGCAGATCGAAAAAAATCGCCTCCGCACCCGCACCCAGGCCGGCATTGGCGCCGAGGCAGATGACCACGGCCCGATGAGCGACGATTCCGGCGGAGAGTGAGGCGGCGAAAGCTGATTTTGAAGATTCGATTACCAAGCAAACGGGTGTTGGCACACTCCACACCCGTCGCTCCGGTTTCGTTCCAGTCATACCGAGTTCGCTCTCCTCCGATTCATCCCATCCGCAGCTTAACCAGCCTCATGCCCGACGACGGCCAGTCCCACTTACCGCCGCACGTCGCGCCTAGCGACATCGGCCCCGCCGCGTCCGTAGCTCCCCAGTCGGCCTCCCAGCCCCCGACATCCGCTCCCGTCACTAATCCGCGGTCTCCGCTAGCCCGACTGCTCGCCTATCGCCTGCTGCTCCTCCTCGCCGCCGCCGTCCTCGCCCTCGACCAGGCGACAAAATTTTGGATCGCCGCGCATATCCCGTTCGACCCGTCGCACTCGCATGATGTCGGGCAGGACATCACCGTCATTTCTGGATTTTTCTACCTCATCCACGTCGTCAACACCGGCGCGGCGTGGAGCATGTTCGCCGGCCAGAGCGTCCTGCTGGCCACGCTCGCCCTCGCTACGCTCGCCGCCATCGCCTGGTGGCGGCATTCGCTCGGCCTGCGCGACCGCGTCACACAGTTCGCCTTCGGCCTGCTCTGCGGCGGCATCGCCGGCAACCTCCTCGACCGCCTCGCGCGCGGCCACGTGACCGACTTTCTCGACCTTCACTTCGGCATCTACGTTTATCCCACGTTCAACGTCGCCGACTCTGGCATCTGCGTCGGCGTGATCCTCTACATCGTCCGCTCGCTGCGCGCCACGGGCTGATTTGTTATTTGCAGGCGGGGTCTCACACCGCATTTTGGCCGAAGCGGGCGGAGGGCGCCCCGCCCGTATCTTTCCGATCTGTCACCCGTTACAGTCGTCAACGCGCTCCCCCTCCCCCCGCCTTCGCTTTCCGCCGGTCGCTCCAGATCACCGCCAAGATGGTCACCGCCAAGAGCCCAACGACAATGATTACCGCGACTTTTTGCCCCCACTCCTTCGCCTCCTCCGCCAGTCCCGGCGGAGGTGGCACGCCTTTCCTGATCGTGTTGGTTCCCGTCACATAGACATTGCCCTTGGTGTCCACCGCCACGCCCCATGGATTGTTGAATAGGGCGGTGCGCCCCGTCCCGTCCCATACCGCCTCAAATCCTGCCGGTGATCCAGCTAGGGTTGTCACCATCCCGTCAGGCGCGACTCTCCGAATTGTGCTGCTGTTATAATCCGCCACATAAACATTGCGGTCTCGGTCAACGGTCAGACCCATGGGACCACCCAACCGGGCTTTTCTTCCAATGGCATCGACAACATTGCCTGTGGATACGGTTTGCCCGGCCAAGGTTGTCACCACTCCGGCAGCCGTGATTTTCCTGATCGTGTTGTTTAAATAATCGGCCACATAGACGTTGCCCTGTTTGTCCACCGCCACTCCAGTGGGACTATTAAACCGGGCGGCGCTCCCTGCCCCGTCCGTGCTCCCGCTGCTGCCCGCCAGCCCGGCCAGTGTGGTCACGGTTCCGTTGGCCGTGACTTTGCGGATCGTGTGGTTCTCCCCATCTGCCACATAGACGTTGCCCGCACCATCCACCGCAACACCACAGGGGTGGTCGAATTGGGCTGCGCTGCCCGTGCCGTCAGCGCTTCCTTTGCTGCCAGCCGAGCCGGCCAGCGTCGTCACCATCCCGGCAGCGGTGACTTTAAAAATCATGTGGTTCCAAGCATCCGCCACATAGACGTTGCCCCCTGTGTCCACCGCCACCCCGGTGAGACGCCATGGCGGCCCCACCAGCTTTGCCAGCGTTGTTACCACCCCGGCAGGAGTCATCTTCCGAATCGCGCCGGGGCCATCGTCAGCCACATAGACGTTGCCCGCGCCATCCACCGCGACGCCGGTGAGGTTCCCGAAGCGGGCCGCGCTGCCCACCCCATCCCTATATCCCAAGGTGCTGCCTCCCGCCTCACCCGCCATTGTGAAAAAGGTGTAGGGCGTCGCGTAAATCAGATCATCGCCTTTCACAAGGCTTCCGCTTCCAATCACCACGGCCATCAGCCAGCAGGCAGCCAGAGCAGGCCGCCGCAGGCGGGAAGAAACGCGCGCGAACAACAAGGGAGATGTCATCGTGCCCATGTTTTTGATTTGGCCCTCTGGCGCTGGCGATTTGCGGCGACTGGGTGCCGCGCTATTCCACGTTCGCCATCTGCTCGCGCACACGCTCCAGCTCGTTCTTCAGCTCGATTACAGCTCGGGCGATGGCGAGGTCGTTGCCTTTGCTGCCGATGGTGTTCACTTCGCGGCCGATCTCCTGGAGGAGAAACTCCCCCTTGCGCCCGACTTCTCCGTCCGTCTTCAGCAGCGCCGCAAACTGGTCGAGATGGCTTCGCAGCCGCGTGAGCTCTTCGCTCACATCGCAGCGGTCGGCAAACAGCGCGACTTCCTTGAGCACGCGTTCGTCGCCGGGGTCGAGTTCCAGCCCGGCTTCGCGCAGGCGACGGAGCATCTGGTCGCGCTGCAAGGCTGGCACCAGTGGCGCGCGCGCGGCTACCCCCTCGATGTGCCGCCGCAGCGCCTCAAGGCGCGTGAGAAAGTCCACCAGCAGCGCCTCGCCTTCCTTCGCGCGCATTGCGGCGAAGGCGCGCAGCGCCTCGTCCAACGCCGCCTCCACCGCCGGCCGATTTTCTTCCAGTGGCGACCCGCCACCGCGCCGCTGCGCGCTTGCCACCTGCCACAGCACCTCCGGCGTCGGTGCGAATGCCACGCCCGCGCGTTCCGCGAACTCCGCCAGCCGCTCCAGTTCCGCGAACGCGGCCTCCTCGTTCCAGCCAGCTGCGGCTTTGCCGTCGGCTGTCAGCTCGATATCTACATGGATTTTCCCCCGTGCGGCTTGTTTTCGGACGGCTTCGCCGACCATCGGTTCCAGCGCATCCCACTCGCGAGGGAGCGACACCGTGAGGTCGAGCGTCTTGCGGTTCACCGCGCTCACCTGCACGGTGAGCGTCGCACCCGCCAGCGCCGCCGTGGCGCGTCCGTAGCCGGTCATGCTTTTCATAGCTTCACGCCCAGTATTTTCGCGACCTGGTTCACATCCTTGTCGCCACGGCCGGAGAGGTTGATGATCAGAATCTCGTCCGGCCGCATTTGTTTCGCGCGTTTGAGGCCGTGCACCAGCGCATGGGTGCTCTCCAGCGCCGGGATGATGCCCTCCAGCCGCGAGCACAGTTGGAAGGTTTCGAGCACTTCGTCGTCGCCGGCGTGCGCGTAGCCGATGCGGTTGCGGTCGCGGTAAAACGCGTGTTCCGGCCCGATGGCCGCGTAATCGAGTCCAGCGCTCACCGAGTGCGTCAGCTCGATCTGGCC
Organism: uncultured Opitutia bacterium; assembly: GCA_903869665.1. Taxonomy (GTDB): domain Bacteria; phylum Verrucomicrobiota; class Verrucomicrobiia; order Opitutales; family Opitutaceae; genus CAIYUN01. The sequence continues at coordinate 8,986 of CAIPZZ010000025.1, forward strand.
GTCCTCATTTTGGAGGATATATGTCTTGCAGCCTTGGAGCACGCCAAGCTTGCCACCTTCGAACCGCGCCGCGTGGTCGCCGCGGCGAATGCCGCGTCCGCCCGCTTCGACGCCGATCAGCCGGACGTTCGGTTCATCGAGAAACTCAAAAAATATGCCGATCGCATTCGATCCGCCGCCCACGCAGGCGATGATTTCATCCGGCAACCGGCCTTCGCGGGCAAGAATCTGCTCCTTCGCCTCGAGTCCGATCACGCGGTGAAAATCGCGGACCATCATCGGGTAGGGATGCGCGCCCAACGCCGAGCCGAGGATGTAATGGGTGCCGCGCACATTCGTCACCCAGTCACGCATTGCCTCGTTGATGGCTTCTTTGAGGGTTTTTTGGCCTGCCTCGACGCCCACCACCTTGGCTCCCATCAACCGCATGCGAAACACGTTGAGCGCCTGCCGCTCCATATCCACCGCGCCCATGTAGATTGTGCAGTCAAAACCGAATTTTGCGCACACCGCCGCCGTCGCCACGCCGTGCTGCCCCGCGCCCGTTTCGGCGATCACGCGTTTTTTCCCCATGCGCTTGGCGAGCAAGGCCTGGCCGAGGGCGTTGTTGATCTTGTGCGCGCCGGTGTGAAGTGTGTCCTCGCGCTTCAGGTAAATTTTCGCGCCACCACAGTGCTGGGTGAGCCGCTCGGCGAAATACAACGGCGACGGGCGCCCGGCAAATTCCGCCAGATGGTGCCGCAGCTCCGCCTGAAAGGCCGGATCCAGTTTCGCCGCTCCATAAGCCGTGCCGAGCTCTTCCAGCGCGGTCGTGAGTGTCTCAGGCACAAACACCCCGCCATAGGGGCCAAAATGGCCGCCTTGGTCAGGTTGGCTGAAACGCGGATTGGGCGCGACGGTCTCGGCTGCGGGCATAGGCCGGCACTTAGGCAGGTGCCTTCGAGCGTGGCAAAGATATTTCCTCGCAGCGAATCAGCCTTGTCCGACGCGCTTTTGCAAAAAGGTCAGCACATCCTGGAATTTGGCGGCATTGGCCGCATCCACGGCGATCAGATTTTGGTGCGCCTCCAAGGCTAGCCGGGCGTTTTCCAGCTCGTTTTTCTCCGGAGTGCAGTCGAGCGCCGCACATTCGCCGGCCGGACTCTCGCCCAGTTCCACGTTTAACAACTTATCCAGCCCGAGATTTTGCAGGAGCTCCAGATTCCGAGGGCCGGCACGGCAAATGATCAGTCCTCCCTCGGTCGCAGTCGTGCGTAGCTCCAACGCCGCCCCCGCCAGAACCCCAAGAAAAGTGCTGTCCATGCTCGTGCATTGGGCAAAATCGAGGACAAAGCGGGTGCGCCCCTGCCGGGTCATCTCGGCCAGAAAATCACGCAGGCAGCGGCTGTTCTGAAAACAGGCGCGACCCTCGACCCGGACGACCACGGGGTCGGAGGAGACATCAACCATGAAAACGGGTTTAGCTGCTTCGGCCATTTGGCAGATTAGATGAAAACACTCGCATCGGCAAACGGCCAGTCGCCGCGCCTGACGGAGCAGTTGGATTCAGCTCCTGGCCACAATCTGGCGCAAGACATATGGCAGGATGCCGCCGTGCTGATAGTAATCGATCTCGATCGGCGTATCAATGCGGCAGCGCACGGGCACGTTTTCAACCGAGCCGTCTTTGCGGGTGATCTTCAAGGTGAGGTCCTGTTGCGGCTTGATGGACGCGTCGAGGCCGACGACGTCGTAGGTTTCGGTGCCGCCGAGTTTCAGCGTCTGGGCGGTCGTGCCGTCCTTGAACTGGAGCGGGAGCACGCCCATGCCGACGAGATTGGAGCGGTGGATGCGCTCGAAGCTTTGCGCGACGACGACTTTCACGCCGAGGAGGTTGGTGCCCTTCGCGGCCCAATCGCGCGACGAGCCCGTGCCGTATTCCTGTCCGGCGAGGACGATGAGCGGTGTGCCGTTCTTCTGGTGCGCGATCGAGGCGTCGTAGATAGAAACCTCGACGCCGTCAGGCCCGATCGTGTTGCCACCTTCTTTGCCGCCGAGCATGAGGTTTTTGATGCGAACGTTGGCGAAGGTGCCACGCGTCATGATGCGATCGTTGCCACGGCGCGAGCCGTAGGAGTTGAAGTCCTCGAACGTGACGCCGCTATCGAGGAGGAACTTGCCGGCGGGCGCGCTCTTCTTGATCGCGCCGGCGGGCGAGATATGATCGGTCGTCACGGAGTCGCCAAAGATGCCGAGCGCCTTCGCGCCGGTGATCGGCTTGATGGCACCGGGTGTCATCGAGAAGTTCGTGAAGAAGGGCGGCTCCTGGATGTAGGTCGATTTCACATCGAACTCGTAGACATTGCCCACGGACGACGGGATTTCGTTCCACTTCGGATTCTGTGCGGCGAAGTTCTTGTAGAGCTTGCGGAAGACCTCCGGCTTGAGCGCAGACTGCATCGCGTCGCGGACTTCCGCGAGCGTCGGCCAGATGTCGGCGAGATACACCGGCTGGCCATCCTTGCCCGTGCCCAGCGGCTCGCACGACAGGTCGAGATCGACACGACCGGCGAGCGCGAAGGCGACGACGAGCGGCGGCGACATCAGGAAGTTGGACTTCACGTTCTGGTGCACGCGCGCCTCGAAGTTGCGGTTGCCCGAGAGCACCGAGGCGGTGATGAGATCGTTCTTCACGATCGCGTCCTCGAGGTTGGCGTCGAGCGGACCGGAGTTACCGATACAGGTCGTGCAGCCGTAGCCGACGGTGTTGAAGCGAAGCTTGTTCAGGTAGGGCGTGAGGCCGGTCTTCTTGAGATAATCGGTCACGACGCGCGAACCGGGAGCCAGCGAAGCCTTCACGGCGGGATTCACCTTCAGGCCCTTTTCGACTGCCTTCTTCGCGAGCAAGCCCGCAGCGAGCATCACGCTCGGGTTGGAGGTGTTCGTGCAGCTCGTGATCGCCGCGATGACTACGGAGCCACTCGCGAGCTTCGCCTTCTTCTTGGAGGTCATCTCGACCTTCACCGACTTCGAAAAATCAGCGCGCGATTTGCCGAAGCCGTTTTCCGTGACCGGGCGCTGGTAGGCCGCGAAAAACTCGCGCTGCAAATTCGGGAGCTCGATGCGATCCTGCGGCCGCTTCGGGCCGGCGACGCTCGGGACGACGGTCGCGAGATCGAGGGCGAGATCCTGCGAGTAGTCGATCGCGCCCTGCGCCGGGATGCCCCACAGACCCTGCGCCTGATAGTAAGCCTCGTAGAGGGCGACGGTCTTTTCGTCGCGACCGGTGGCGCGGAGATAGTTCGAACACTCGGCATCGATCGGGAAGAAGCCCATCGTCGCGCCGTATTCGGGTGCCATGTTGGCGATCATCGCGCGGTCGACGACCGGCAGCGCGGCGGCGCCCGGGCCGTAGAACTCGACAAATTTGCCGACGACCTTCGCCTTGCGGAGCATTTGCGTGAGCGTAAGCGCGAGGTCGGTCGCGGTGACGCCCTCGCGGAGCGCGCCGGTGAGGTGCACGCCGACGACGTCAGGCGTGAGGAAATAAACCGGCTGACCGAGCATGCCCGCCTCGGCCTCAATACCGCCGACGCCCCATCCCACGATGCCGAGACCATTGATCATGGTCGTGTGCGAGTCGGTGCCGACGAGAGTATCGGGATAATAGACGTTGCCCGCGTTGAGCACGCCCTTCGCGAGATATTCGAGATTCACCTGGTGCACGATACCGATGCCGGGCGGAACGACCTTGAAGGTGTCGAACGCCTGCATGCCCCACTTCAGGAACTGGTAGCGCTCGCGGTTGCGCGAGAACTCCAACTCAAGATTCTTGGCCAGCGCCTCGGCGTTGCCCGCGAAATCCACCTGCACCGAATGGTCCACCACGAGATCAACCGGCACGAGCGGCTCGATGATCTTCGGGTTCTTTCCCATGCGCGCGACGGCCGAGCGCATGGCGGCCAGATCCACGAGGAGCGGCACACCGGTGAAGTCCTGCAGCACGATGCGCGCGACGACGAAGGGAATCTCCTCCGTGCGCGGTGATTTCGCGCCCCAACCCGCGAGGTCGCGAATCGCGCCCTCGGCCACGCGCTTGCCGTCGCAATTGCGCAGCAAGGACTCAAGCACGAGCCGGATCGAGACCGGCAGGCGCGAGACGTTGAAGCCGGCTTTTTCCAGCGCGGGCAGCGAGTAGAACTGGTGCGACGCCCCGTTGGCGGAGAACGTCTGCAGCGTGTTAAAGGGATTCGGGAGACTCATCGAATTGCGGATTTCCGATTGCGGATTGAGAAAGGCGAAGAGCGGACCGAAACCGGTCCGCTCTTCAAGCAATTACTTGGCCAGCGCCGCTTTGACCGCGGCGAAGTTCGGCAGGTCTTTCGGCGTCGGGGTCTGCTCAGCGTATTTCACCACGCCATCCTTGCCGATGACAAACGCCGCGCGCGCGCTCGTGTCGCCCACGCCCGCGAGCATCGGGAAGAGCACGTCATAGGCCTTGGTCACGGTCTTGTTGAGATCGCTGGCGAGCGTGACACCAATCTTGTTGGACTTGGCCCACGCTTCCTGCGTAAACGGGCTGTCCACGCTGATGGCGATCACATTGGCGCCCAGCGCCTCGTATTCCGCGAGACCGCTGGTCTGGTCGCACATTTCCTGCGTGCAGACGCCGGTGTAGGCTAATGGGAAGAAGAGCAGCACGGTCTGTTTCTTGCCGAAATTATCGCTGAGCTTGATGTCCTTTAGACCGTCGGCGGCTTTGGACTTGAGGGTGAAATCGGGAGCTTTGGAGCCTACAGCGATGGGCATGGGAGGGTGGGTTGTGGTTGGAACGAATTAACGAAGGGCCGACAGCACAGACCACGCCCCGACCGGCCGCAAACGTTTTTCGCGCCTGCGACCGCGCCGTATCATGCGGACACCCGCTGCGCCGCGCCACTTTAGGGCTTACCGCGCTGATGTGGTGCCGCTGGCGTCGAGCACGACCCGGAAACCGACATAGTGGATGCGTGTGGCCGGGTCGTAGGCGGTGCGCCTGGAGAGCAGGAGATTGTCGGCATTCACATTGAAATAGGCCGCGCCGCGTAACGTGCGCTTGCCGGAGCTGCCGTCAAACTGGTCCTCGCACCATTGCCAGACATTCCCGCTGAGATCGAAAAGCCCCTGTCGGTTGGCTGCAAAGCTGCCCACGGGTGAGGTGAACTCGAAGGTGTCCGCCTTGAGAAAATTGTCATAGTTGCCCGAATCCTTGGGCGGCGGCCAAGATGATCCCCACGGGTAAATCAGCTTGCCTGCGCTGGCCGCTATTTCGCTCGGGTTCGTCGGTTCCTTGATTTTGCTGTCTTTGCTCTGTGGGGTTCCCCTGGCTGGCTCTTCCAGCCCGGCCGCTTGGCTCCATTCGGCGTCCGTCGGCAACCGGTAGCCTTGCCTCGGTCCGAGGCGGCCCTCTTCGCGCTCTTTTTGGGTCAGCCAACGGCAAAAGGCCTGCGCGTCGTCCCACGACACATTGACGGCGGGATGGGTCGGCCCTTGGGCGAAAGGCGGCTTGTCCCATCCACGTTTCACCGCGGTCATAAAAGCCTGATAATCCTGCACCCGCACATCCCAAACTCCGAACAGGCCGTCCACACCTTTCACCGGGACAAATTTCATCCCGAGCGTGTTCGCAAACGGCTGGCCCGGTTCAGGACGCTGTGCGGCGGGGGCGGGATCGGCCGGGGTGGGGGCAGCCCCGCGAATGCCGTTGGTCAGAAGCAGGGCAATGATTGAGGGGACGAGAATAATACGGAGGTAGCGCACGCCATCATGCAGGCAAGCTCCCCCAGACGATGCAACCCGAAAAAAGTGCGCGGCTTGCGAACGCAAATGCGGTTTGCAGCGGACGCGGAAGCGGTTTTGACTTTGCGGTCGGTTCTCCGCAACCCGCTTATCCGCCGTGCTGCTCGTCATCGATAACTTCGACTCCTTCACCTACAACCTCGTCCAGTGCTTCGGCCGGCTGGGTGTGACGCAACGCGTGTTTCGTAACAACGAGATCACCGCCGCCGAGGCGCTCGCGCTCAACCCCGACCGCGTGCTCGTCTCACCCGGCCCGTGCTCGCCCGCCGAGGCCGGCGTGTCGCTCGACATCATCGGCGCCTTTGCGGGCAAAAAACCCCTCCTCGGCGTCTGCCTCGGCCACCAGTCCATCGGCCACTATTTCGGCGGCCATGTCGTCCGCGCCGGCCGCCTCATGCACGGCAAAACTTCGCCCATCCTCCACAAGGATACCGACGTGTTTCGCGGCATGCCGCAGGGCTTCGCCGCCACGCGCTACCACTCTCTCCTCGTCGAGCGTGCCACCCTGCCCGCCGCGCTCGAAATCACCGCCGAAACCGCCGAGGGCGAGATCATGGGCCTGCGCCACAAGACGCTCCCCGTCTGGGGCGTGCAGTTCCACCCTGAATCCATCGCCACCGAGAACGGCATCAAGATCCTCGAGAACTTCCTCACGCTGGCGTGAATGCCAGTAGCGAGCATCGAGTAGCGAGTAGTGAGCATACCAAGCACCACTCAATCAACGAACCCCACCGACCGACCTCCAGCACCACCCGCGCACCACTCACCAACCGCTCGCACTGCCGCCTACTCGCTGCTCACTACCCGCTACTCGCTACTTTTCCACGAACCCATGCGCTGCCCGAAATGCACCTCTATCGAGGACAAGGTCATTGACTCCCGTATCAGCAAGGAGGGCTCGACCATCCGCCGCCGGCGCGAGTGCCTGGAGTGCAGCAACCGCTTCACGACCACCGAGACGCTCGTTCACGAGGGCCTCGTCGTCGTCAAGCGCGACGGCCGCCGCGAGGATTTCTCCCGCGACAAGCTCATCCACGCCGTCCGCGCCGCCTGCCACAAGCGCCCCGTGGACGCCGAGCAAATCTCCATGCTTGTCGAGGACGTGGCCGACATCCTCGAGGCCCAATACGATAGTGAAATTCCCTCCCGCGCCGTCGGCGACGCCGTGATGGAACGCCTCCGCAAGATGGACCAAGTCGCCTACGTCCGCTTCGCCAGCATCTACAAACAATTTCGCGACGTGACCGAGTTCGTGGAAGAGATCAGCGCCCTCGAAAAACCGGAGGGCGGCAGCCGGTGAACTGGAGAGAATCAAAATGCACACCGACTTTCAAATCGATCAGGGTATCGCCATCGTTGTTGGCCCAGCATATTTTGATCTGCACAACAACTTTGATTTCGTCGGCTATGAATACCAGCCGACAGAACAAACTGTGTGGCTTAAGTGGAAGCGTGGCAGCGGTGGCTGGATTCCCGATGGTCTTCCTGTTGGCCTCGCTCTTGCATTCCAGGGCGTCACAAATTTTTCAGCTCACAGAAGAGACGATGCAGAACCGTTCACAGAGGATGATTGCTTGGCCGACATCACCTTTCTCCCTCCTGAAATGAGTGATAACTTTGACTGCGTGTGCCCAGATTATCGTTCGGAAAACGAACACCTGCTCTTCAAATTCGAATCGGGTGCCGGTATAAAAATTTGGGCCGCGCGCGCGGCTCTTGAGTTCCTGAACGGTTAATAAAATGCCCGCCCTCCCGCCCGCCGAACTGCACCGGCTACACTTCATCAACGCGCTCTTTGCCCGCGTGACCGGGCACGACCTCTACCTCGCGCAGCAAATCAAAAACGGCATCGCCTTCAGCCTCGCCGAGCTGGAGGAGCAGATGCGTGAGCACCCCGAATTCGCCGAGAAATTCGACACGGCCTTCAACGCCGCCGCCGCCACGCTGCTCGGGCAGTTCTTCGCCGCCGAGCCGCGCCATGGCTTTTTTCACTGGGACGCCTCGCGCACTGTCACCTCGGCCACACCGCTCTTCGCCCGCGCCGAGCTGATGACCGGGCTCAAGGCGCTCGCGCCCTACGCCGAATCCACGCTGCTCGTCACCAACCTTCGCCCCGCCCTGCTTCCCGCCGACCGCCGTGCGACCCCGCGCCGCCAGCGCGAGTATGAGAGCGCGCTCGCCTACATCCGCGACCTCGCCGCTGCCCGCACCGCCCGCACCGCCGAGCTGCACCTGTTGTTTTTGTGAAGTAGTGAGTAGCAGGTAGTGAGTGGCTAGCATCACGCTGCACATCCATCTAGTTTTCTACTCGCTAACCGCTGCTCACTACTCGCTACTTCTTCCCTATGCCGACCCTCTTCCAACGCATCATCGCCCGCGAAATCCCCGCCCGCATTGAGCATGAGGACGACCGCTGCATCGTGATCCACGACATCCAGCCGCAGGCGCCGGTCCACCTGCTGATTATCCCGAAACAGGTCATCCCCCGCGTCGGCGAGGCGACTCCGGCTGAGGAGGCCGTGCTCGGGCACCTGCTCGTCACCGCCAGTGTGGTAGCCAAAAAACTCAACCTCCCGCGCGGCTTCCGCCTCGTCATCAACCACGGTCCCGACGCGTGCGAAAGCGTGTCGCACCTGCACGTCCACCTGCTCGCCGGCCGCCAGCTCAACTGGCCGCCGGGTTGATTTTCAGCCGCGAGCCTCAAACGTCCCGTCAGCCCGCTTCACCACCGCCCGTTTCAGCTCCAGCATCATCAGGGAGGACGAGAGCTCCGCCACCGGCAGTCCCGTTTGGCCCGCCAAGTCGTCGAGCGTGAGCATCGCGCCGCCGGCAAAGCTGGCCATGATTTTGCGCTCGGTGTCGTCCAGATTGGCTGCGCCGGGCAGCGTGCTCGCCGCATCCTCCTGTCCGGCTTTGGGTGGGATGGGCCGCGGCCCCAGCCCGTCGAGATAGCTTAACTCATTGAGAATGTCGTCCACGCTCGTCAGTAGCGTCGCGCCGTCGCGGATGAGTTGGTGGCAGCCCGCGCTGGTGGCTTGGTCAATCCGCCCCGGCACCGCAAACAACAGCCGGCCCTGCTCGCCGGCAAACTTGGCCGTGATCATCGAGCCGCCGCCGACATCGCTCTCCACCACGATGATCGCCTCGCACATCCCGGCGACGATGCGGTTGCGCATCGCAAACGACTGCCGGTCCGCCCGGCGCCCGAACGGAAACTCCGAGAGGATCGCCCCGCTCTCCTCGATCTGCCGGTAGAGCGCGAGGTTTTCGGGCGGATAAACCAGGTCAATACCCGTGCCGAGCACCGCCGCGGTCTTTCCGCCAACCGAGAGCGCGCCCTCGTGCGCGGCCGAGTCAATGCCCCGCGCCAGCCCGCTCACCACGCAGAAGCCTAGCCGCGCCAGCTCCGCGCCGAATTTCTTCGCCACGCTCTGACCGTAAAGCGTCGTCCGCCGCGAGCCGACCATCGCGATGCAAGGCTGGCCGAATTCATACGCGCCTTTGCGGTAAAGCCCGATCGGCGGGTCGTGGATCTCGCGCAGGAGCTTCGGATACGCCGCGTCGCCCGTCGTGACAAATGTCACCCTCGCCTGCGCCATCCGCTCCTCCTCGCGCGCGAGGTCAATGCTCTCCCGCCAGCCAGCAATGCTGGCGCTGATGACCGGCCCCACGCCGCGCACCCCCTCCAAGCGCCGCTTGTCCGCCGCGAGCACGATGCGCGGGTCGCCGCCTAGCTCGGCCAGCAGGCGGTTGAGCGTGATCGGCCCGATGTTGGGCAGCGCGTTGAGAATCAAAAAAGCCTGACGTTCCGTCAGGTCCGCCGCCGGGATCATGCGTCAAACCCTCCCGTTTGCGCCCGCAGCACTGCCGGCAGGTAATCCAGCAGCTCTGACACTGTCACAGCGGTCTGCCCGTGCGCCCGCGCTAGCAAGTCCGCCGCGCGACCATGCCAGACCACGCCGCGCGACGCAGCACCCAGCAGATCCTCTGGGGTTTGCGCGAGCAGCCCGCCGATGAGCCCGGCGAGCACGTCGCCGCTGCCACCGCGCGCGAGCACAGGCCCGCCGTGAAACGAATGCAACACCTCCGCGCCCGAGCAAATTTCCGTCACCGGCCCCTTGCGCACGATCGTCGCACCGCTCTCCGCCGCAAATTCGCGCAATGCCTTCCCGCCGGAAATACGGGCAAACTCCCCCGTGTGCGGCGTGAGCACCCGCGCGCCGTTGCCCGCGCGCACCAGCTCCGGTTGCAGCGCATCGGCATCAAGCACCGCCGGCAGCGTGCCCAGTTTCAAAATCTCCGCCACGAGCGCGAGCGTCTCAGGCTCGCGCCCGATTCCCGACCCGATGAGCAGGGCGGTGGCCCGCGCCAACCGTTCGCGGATCCGGTGCAGGCCCTCCAACGCCAGCCCGCCGCGCTCCGTAACCGGGCAGCCCACCCACATCGCCTCGGGCGCCCGCGCCGCAAACGCGGCGACCAGCGGCTCCGGCACTAACGCCGTCACCAGTCCCACCCCGCTGCGAAGCGCCGCCAGCACGCTCATCAGCGCCGCGCCGGGATAATCGCCCGACCCGGCGACGACGAACAGGTGGCCGAAGCTGCGCTTGTCCGTCTGAGCCCCGCGCAATGCCCGCAGCGGCGCGAGCACGGCGTCGGTCAGCACCCGATCCGTCGCCGGCCCGGCGAACGGCTCGTGGTCGAAGAAACCGAGGTCAAGGTAACGCACACGCCCGGCGTTGGCCAAGCCGAGCAGCGGCTGCTTCACGATGCCGGTGGCATAGGTGAAATCGGCGCGAAACGCGTCCGGCTCGCCCAGCCCGCTCGGCAAGTCCACCGCCGCGCGCAGTTGGACCGGCAGCGCGTTGACCCGCACGAGCAACGCCGCCGTGGCCGCGTCGAGCGGTGGGCGAAACTGAAAGCCGAAGACCCCGTCGAGCACCAGGTCGCAGCCACCAGCCGCCGGACCAACCGTCACGCGCCCACCGGCCGCCTGCGCCAGCTCGCGCCACGCGCGCGCCGCGAGCGGACGCAACGCCCGTTCGCCGAACGCAAACACCACCTCGGCCCGGGCGGCCGGAAATTTTTCGAGCACCGCCCGCACTGCGAGCAGCGCGTCGCCGCCGTTGTGGCCCTTGCCCGCGAGCACGAGCACGAGACCCGCCGGCGGAAACCCGCCGATTTCCTGAAAATCTTCCAGCACCGCCGTGGCGACCGCGCGCCCGGCCGCCTGCATCGCGGACCATTCCCGGGCCTCATCGCCGCCGAACAATTTTTCCTCCCGGGCCCGCGCCTCGTCGCAGGTGAGGATGGGATGCGAGGAAGGAGATTTCATGGCGGATGTTATCGGTCACGCGGCACGCACGATGGCCGCCACGGCCATGGCCGCCGTCTCGGTGTGGGTGAGCGTCAGCAGCACATTGGTCCCGCCGACGTGGCGGAGCAGCGCGGCGCCTTTTTCATCGAGCCGGACCAGCGGCTCCATGCGCGAGCCGTGGTAAACCGAAATGGATTTCCAGCCCAGTTCCGCGCCGATACCGGTCGTGAAGCATTTCGAAACGGCTTCCTTGGCCGCCCAGCGCGCGGCGAGATGCGGGTGCGGGTTCTTGATGCCGTCGCAATACGCGCGCTCCTCGTCGGTGAACACCCGCGAGAGAAACCGTTCCCCCTGCCGCTCCAGCACGCCCCGGATGCGCGCGATCTCGATGAAATCGCAGCCGAGCGAGAGTAGCACACCGCCGGGGGGGAGGGAGAAATTCATTTTATGGATTGGCCACGAAAAACACGAAGAGGCGCAAAAAGATAGGAACCAAACCGGCCTCAGGGTTTTTGTGCATTTTTGTGTTCTTCGTGGCCATTGCCTTGGCTCAGGGATTCATCCGCGCCTTCATCTCGCGCACGGCCTCGTCCACGCCGGTGAAAACCGCCCGGCTCACGATGCTGTGCCCGATGTTCAGTTCGTGCAGGTGCGGGATCGTGCGCACCTCGGCGATGTTGACGTAATTGATGCCGTGGCCGGCATTGACCACGAGGCCCAGCCCGTGCGCGCGCGCCGCACCCTCGCGCAGGCGGGCGAACTCCTTCTTGCGCTTGGCCGTGGTAAAGTAGGCCTCGGCATACGCGCCGGTGTGCAGCTCAACCCACGGCGCGTGCAGCTCGGCGGCGAGCTCGATCTGCTCCCGGTCGGCGTCAATGAACAGGCTCGTGGCAATGCCGGCGGCGTTCATCGCGTCCACGCACTTCGCCACCCGGCGGCGGTGGGTGACGACATCCAGCCCGCCCTCGGTGGTGATCTCGGCGCGGTTCTCGGGCACGAGGCAGACGGACTCGGGCTTCAGCTTGAGGGCGAACTTGGTCATCTCCGGCGTGCAGCTCATCTCGAGGTTGAGCCGGGTGCCGATGCTCTCGCGCAGCCGCCACACGTCGCGCTCCTGGATGTGGCGGCGGTCTTCGCGCAAGTGGACGGTGATGCCGTCGGCCCCGGCGCGTTCGCACAGCAGCGCAAAGGTGACCGGATCGGGCTCGACCGCGCCGCCCGTCGTGGCCGCAGCCGAGCGGTAGCGGGCCTGCCGGAGCGTGGCGCAGTGGTCAATATTGACGCCGAGGAGAATCATGGGAGGGAGACGATAGACAAATCTGGCACTCAGGAAATCAGGAAAACCGGGCGCGCGCAATTTTCTGTTTCCTGTTTTCCCGCGTTCCCGATTGAAAGTCCGTGTGCCGACCTCCCCGCCCAAAGCCGAAAATCTGCTCGTCAACCTCGCGTGCAACCTCGCGCTGCCGACGGCCATCATGACGTGGGGCAGCGGCGAGCACGCGCTGGGGCCAAAGGGCGGCCTCGTCGTGGCGCTGCTGTTTCCGATCGGGTATGGCGTGCACGACTTTCTCCGGCGGCGGCGGTTCAACTTCATTTCCGCCGTGGGGTTTACCAGCGTGCTGCTGACCGGCGGGCTGGCCCTGCTCAAGCTTGACCCGTTCTGGCTGGCCGTGAAGGACGGCCTGCTGCCGGTGATTGTCGGCCTCGCCGTGCTGGCCTCGACTCGCGCAAAGGAGCCGCTCGTGCAGGAGATGTTGTTTAATCCGCAGGTGATGGACACCGTGCGCATCGAGGCCGCGCTCGCCGCGCGCGGTGCAGAGCAGGCGTTTCACGGTTTGTTGCGGAAAGCCAGTCTACTGGTCGCGTTCGCGCTCATGGCATCGGGTGCGATCAACTATGCGCTGGCGCGGTGGATCCTGCGCAGCCCGACCGGCACCGACGCCTCCAACAGCGAGATCGCCAAGATGCACTGGGCGAGCCTAATTGGTCTGATACCCGCGATGGCCGTGATGCTGTTCGCCCTCTGGCGGCTGCTGCAAGGCACCAGCGCCATAACTGGCCTCACCGTGGATGAGATTTTGCGGGCGGAGCCGGAGAAAAAGTAGCCACGCGTCGGCCACGCTTTCACTAATGACCAAAAACCAAACGAAGGAATAAGATCCCTGTAAAAAGAGCCGCCGGTGCCAAAGTGAGAATAATCGAAAATAGTAACCCGAAGAAAAAGGCCGGCCCCGAAAAATATCTGGCTTTCTCCTGCCAAATTTTTCGGGCAACTAACTCACCGATCCAGCCACCTGTGAAGAAGACGTTCGCCGCCACACCATAAGCGATCACTCCCAACACAGGCAGTATGGGAGGGTCGGGCAATTCAGCGGGTTCACCCCACTTGGCTGCACAATAATCCAGCAGAGCAAAGATAATGAGACAGGTGAAAATGCCTGTAAGCCCAACTATCAAATTGTAAGGAACCCGACGTAGCTCCCACCACTTGATTACGCTGAATGTTGAGGCCTCTTCTTCACGGCGGGAAAAGAGTCGCCATGTCTGAATTTTTTGAACGATGGCGGAAAGGTTCATCTGTAATTGATCAAGCTCATGCCCGCTGCTCCATCGGCACGTAGTCGCGGATGGTCTTGCCGACGTAGATCTGGCGGGGGCGGTAGATTTTGTTCTTCGGGTTGGCAGCGACCTCGCGCCAGTGGGCGATCCAGCCGGGCATGCGGCCGATGGCAAACATCACGGTGAACATGTTCTGCGGGATGCCGAGCGCGCGCATGATGAGGCCGCTGTAGAAATCCACGTTGGGGTAGAGCTTGCGGGCGAGGAAATAGTCGTCCTTGAGCGCGGCCTCCTCGAGGCGGCGGGCGATGTTGAGCAGCGGGTCGTCCTTGATGCCGAGGCTGGCGAGCGCCTTGTCGAAGCTGGCCTTGATGATCTTGGCGCGCGGATCGTAGTTCTTGTAAACGCGGTGGCCGAAGCCCATGAGGCGGTGGCCGCCCTTGCCGGACTTGGCGGCCTCGACGAACTTCGTGCCGTCATCGCCCTCGGCGTGGATGCTCTCGAGCATCCCGAGCACAGCCATGTTGGCACCGCCGTGCAGGGGGCCCCAGAGAGCGCACACACCGGCGGCACTTGAAGCAAAGAGGTTGGCGCCGGAGGAAGCGACCATGCGCACGGTCGAGGTGGAGCAGTTCTGCTCGTGGTCGGCGTGGAGGAGGAGGAAGAGATTGAGCGCCTGCACCACCTCGGGGGTGGGCGTGTAGTCCTCGCCGGGGCGGGAGAACATCATGTGCAGGAAATTCTCGCAGTAGGGCAGCGTGCTCTTCGGGTAAATGTAGGGCAGGCCCTGGCTCTTGCGATACGACATGGCCGCGATGGTGCGGATCTTCGAGATGGCGATGGCGGCGGCCTCCTCGAAGTGCGCGAGGTCCTGGCGCGGGTCGTTGGTGGCGAGGTGCGGGTAGTAGCAGCCGAGGGAGTTGAGCAGCGCGGAGAGGATCGCCATCGGGTGCGAGCCCATCGGAAAGCCTTGGAACAGGTGCTCCATGTCGGCATGGACGGGCGCGTGCTCGCGGAGGAGGTCGCCGAAGCGGCGGCGCGCGGCGGCGTTGGGCAGCTCGCCGTTGATGACGAGGTAGGCGGTCTCGACGAAATTGGAGTGCTCGGCGAGCTGCTCGATGGGATAGCCGCGATAGCGCAGGATGCCGACGTCGCCGTCAATGAACGTGATGTCGCTCTGGCACGAGCCGGTGTTGCCGAAGCCGTCGTCAAACGTGATGAAGCCCGTGTCGGCGCGGAGCTTGGAGATGTCCACGGCGCGCTCGCCCTCGGAGCCGACGAGGACGGGCAGGGAAATTTCTTTGGCGGGGAGCTTGAGAGTGGCGGTGTCGGGCATGGGGGAATGGCAAAAGACAAGCAGGAATCGCTCCCCTTGGGAAGCAAAGACAATGTGTAATCTGGTGGTCGCCGGACAAATAAGCCCCGCGCGACAGAATGGTTAGAAAATGTAGGGGCGCAGCCTTGCTGTGCCCGTTGAGCGCTCGACCTTACCTAAGGACGTAGCCGATCTGCGCCCCTACAGCTCCTACGGCAGGTCGAAATACCGTGCCTGCACGCGGCGTCTGACCGGCAGCGAGCCAAGGCGCGCGAGCAGCGGCGCGAGCACCGCTTGGAAAAAACGCCCGCAACGCACCGTGCCGCTGCGCCGGCGCAGGAGCGCGCGGCGCAGCGCGGCGGCGGCGTGCGTCGGCTCGGGGCCAGTCTCCATCATTTTGCCAAAAGCCGCCCACGCACGGGCCATGGCGGGCGTCGCCGCACCCGGCGGACGCCGCACGCTGCCCTCGAAATCCGTGCGGTAGTCGCCCGGCCGCACGTCGAGCACGATTACGCCGGTGCCCGCCGTCTCAATCATGAGACTTTCATTGAGCGCGGTGAGGCCGGCCTTCGCCATGTTGTAGGCACTCTGGAACGGCAGCGGAAACTCCGCCGCGAGCGAGGAGATGTTGACGAGCGCGCCGTGGTTCCGCGCCCGCATCCCACGTAAGGCGGCATGTGAGAGGCGTGCCGTGTTGAGGAGCATCACGCCGAGCTGCTCCTGCCAGACGGCGAAATCGGTCGCGGCAAAGTCTCCGAACACGCCGTAGCCGGCGTTGTTGATGATGAGCGCGAAACCGCCGGCCGCTGCGTCGGCGGCAAGGAACCCCTTTTCTGCCGCCGCGCCGTCGCGCAGTTCGAGCGCGACGGGCGTGAAATTCTTGTCCTTCGCCAGCTCTGTCAGTCGCGCCGTGTCGCGCGTCGTGCCCCACACGCGCACGCCGTCTGCCAGCAGCATCTCTGCGAACGCCCGCCCCAGCCCCGTGCTCGCACCGGTGACGAAGGCCGTCGGGTAGATGTCGGCGAGGCGCGCGTTCATGCGAAAATAGCCGATCCGTTTTGACCACGGATTGCACGGACAAGCATACGCCGGAGCGGCTTGTAGCCCGCCTCGGGAGAGGCGGGACAAAGCGCCCGCCGCAGCATCCCGGCTCTCCCGAGCCGGGCTACGGCTTTATCCGTTCCCATCCGTGAAATCCGTGGTTTCATTTTTCATGCGCGTCGCAGCACCAGGCACACGTTTGCCCCGCCGAAGCCGCTGCTGTTGTTGAGCACCACGCGGGGTGCGACTGCGCGCGTCTCGCGGGGGATGTTCAGCCCCGCCGCCGCTGGGTCGAGCTGGCGGATGTGCGCGGAACCGGGGATGAAGCCGTCACGCAGCGCCAGCGCGCAGAATCCCGTCTCCATCGCGCCGGCCAGCGAGAGGCCGTGCCCGGTGAGCGCCTTGGTGCTGCTCACGGCGACGCGCGCGGCCTCTGCGCCGAGCACGGTATGCAGTGCCTTGCACTCGGAGATGTCGCCGATGGGTGTCGAGGTGGCGTGGGCGTTGATATGGTCGAGATCGGCGGGCGTCACGCGCGCGGACGCAAGTGCGCGGCGCATCGCGGCGGCAAGGCCCGCGCCCTCGGGGTGCGAGATGGCGACGTTGTGGCCATCGGAAGCCTGCCCCCAGCCGGCGACCTCGCAGTAGGGCGTTACCCCGCGCCGCTTCACCTCATCCTCGCTCTCCAGCACCAGCACCGTCGCGCCGCCGGTGCCGACGAAGCCGTCGCGCGCGACATCAAAGGGACGCGAGGCCGTGTCGGGGTCGGGGTTGAGCGAGAGCGCGCGCATCCCCGCGAAGGGCAGGATCGTCTCCACGTTGCCGTCCTCCGCCCCGACGACAAACATGCGCCGCTGACGGCCAAGCGCGATCTCGTCGTAGGCAAAGCCCGCCGCGTGCGACGACGACGCGCACGCCGACGAGAAGCCGGTCGAGGCGCCCTTGATCTTGAAATGCGCCACGAGGTTGAACTGCACCGTGCCGGCGATGCTCGCCACGATGCCGAGCGGCGGGCAGCGCATCACGCCCTGCTGGTGCATGCGGTTGACGTGGCGCGTGAGGATGCCCGGCGAGCCGGCGGACGCGGCGTAGAGGCCGGTCGCGTCGTCGGACACATCGGCCTCGGCGAGCTTCGCGTCGGCCACGGCCTGCTGCATCGCGCACCACGCGTAGAGCGAGCCGGGGCCCATGCTGCGGAGCACCTCGCGGCGCACGCGGTAGCGCGCGGGCAGCGTCCAGTCCTCGGGGTCCTCGGCGTCGGTCTGGAACTCGCGCACCGGTGCGGCGACCTTGACC
>CAIPZZ010000026.1 GCA_903869665.1 uncultured Opitutia bacterium
ATGTGGTGGCCGAGCGAATCGCCGACCAGCATCACGCCGATTAGGATGAGGAAGCTCAGCGCGAGCATCTTCAGCGTCGGGTGGCGGTTCACGAAATCGCTGATCGCGCCGGCGAAAGCTAGCATCACGCCGAGTGCGATGACCACGGCGGCAATCATCACCCAGAGCTTATCGGCCATGCCGACCGCGGTGATGACCGAATCGAGTGAGAACACGATGTCGAGCAGGAGAATCTGGATGATGGTGGAGCGGAACGAGGAACCCTTGCCACCGCTGGTGGCGTGGCCATCCTCGCCCTCGAGCTTTTCGTGGATCTCCACCACGCTCTTGCCGATGAGGAACAGGCCGCCGACGAGCAGAATTAGGCTCTTGCCCGTCACCTCGGCCTTCAACAGCGGGAGGACAAAGAGCACCTTGGTGAGACCCATGACCCAACTGATGCTGCACAGCAGGATGATGCGCGTGACGAGCGCGAGCATCAAGCCCGTCTGGCGGGCCTTGGCCTGCAGCTCGCGCGGCAGCTTGCCGGCGAGGATCGAGATGAAGATCACGTTGTCTATGCCCAGCACGATTTCGAGTGCCGTGAGTGTGAGCAGGGAAATCCAAATTTCCGGGTTGGTGAGCCATTCCATGGTGCCGCCGAGTCAAGGGGCTACGCGGCGCAGGTCAACGCGCGGCACGTTGGAAAACCCGGCCGACGTTTCCACGCATCGCCGTGCCGGCATCAACTCGTCCCTTTTCAGCCTTTCAGCCCGGCAGGTCTTCCGCCTTACCTAAGCCATGCCCGGCCACACAGACACCATCGTTGCGCTCGCCACACCCGCCGGCACGGCGGCCATCGCGGTCGTGCGCGCGAGCGGGCCGGCGTGCGCCGCGCTGGCGCGGGAGATTTTCTGCCTCCCCGTCCCGCCGCCGCCCCGCGTCGCCCAACACGCCGACTATCGCGACCAGACCGGCGCGCTGGTGGACGACGTGCTCGCCACGTTTTTCCAGGCGCCCAACTCTTACACCGGCGAGGATTCGCTGGAGATTTCCTGCCACGGCAACCCGTTCATCGCCCAAAAAATCCTCGCCGACCTTTTCGCGCGCGATTGCCGGCCGGCCGAGCCGGGCGAGTTCACCAAACGCGCGTTTCTCAATGGCCGCCTCGCGCTCGATCAGGCCGAGGCGGTGATGGATCTCATTCATGCGCGGAGCGAACGTGCGCTCACGGCCGCCCAGCAGCAGCTCCGCGGCGCACTCGGCCGGCGTATGGCCGCGCTCACCGATGCCCTGCTCGGCGAGCTGGCGCGGGTCGAGGCCTACATTGACTTTCCCGAGGATGACCTGCCGGCGGAGGACCGCAGTGTCCTGCGCGCGGCGCTGGAGAAAATCGTCGCCGACACCGCACGCCTCCTCGCCACGCAGCGCTACGGCGCGTTGCTGCGCGACGGCATCAAAACCGTGATCATCGGCGAGCCCAACGCCGGCAAAAGCTCGTTGCTCAACCGGCTCGCCGGCCACGAGCGCGCGCTCGTCAGCCCCGAGCCGGGCACCACGCGCGACTTCATCGAGGAGCGCGTGCCCGCCGGCCCGCATTGGCTGCGCCTGACCGACACCGCCGGGCTCAATCCCGCGCCCGGCCCGATCGAACGCCTCGGCATCGCGAAGACTCACGAACGCGCTGCTACCGCCGACCTGCTCCTGCTCGTGCTCGATGCCACCCGCCCCGCCCCGCCTCTGCCGCCGGACA
This sequence comes from uncultured Opitutia bacterium, assembly GCA_903869665.1. Lineage (GTDB taxonomy): Bacteria > Verrucomicrobiota > Verrucomicrobiia > Opitutales > Opitutaceae > CAIYUN01. Next base: position 1,733 of record CAIPZZ010000026.1, read on the forward strand.
TCGCCGCCGCGCTGCGGCCGGAGACCACTCTCGTCGTGTTGAACAAATGCGACCTGCTCAGCCCTGAGCTTGTCGAACGGGTGGCGGAGGCCGGTAACCCGGGTAGGTCGGGCTTTATGCCCGACGTGTCGGGGATAAACCCCGACCTACGTGCCATCGCCGTCTCCGCGCTCACCGGTGCGGGCGTGGATAATTTGCTGGCCGAGATTGTCCGCCGCGCCGACGCCTTGCGCGACGACACCGGTGAGGATCTGGTCGCCATCAACGCCCGCCACGCGCACGCACTCGACCGTGCGCAGTCCGCGCTACGCGACGCGCTGGCCAAGTTCGCGGACTCCGCCCCCGCCGAGCTGCTTGCCAGCGACCTCCGCGAATGCCTCGCCGCCTACGGCGACATCGCCGGCAAGGTGGACAACGAGCAAATGCTCGACCGCCTCTTCGCCACGTTTTGCATCGGCAAGTGACGAGCGCGCGCCCCGCGCCACTCAGCGATCCTCGGGGAACATGATCTGCGCGGTCTGCCAGAGGTAACGGCGCCAGTTCAGCCATTCGTGGCCGTTGGAGCTCATCACCCAGAAGCTGCGCACGCCGGCGTTTTGCAGCACGGCGAGCGTCTTCATGCTGTTGAACAGCGCGGTGTCGTTCTCGCCGGCGGCGAAGTAAATCGGCATCCGAAATTTCTCGTTGATGGCGGGATCGGCGAGGAGCGCCTTCGTGTTTTCCTCAAAAGCGGCCACCTGCCCCGGCCAGTAACCCGAGCTGTAAACATACAGCTCGCCGAAGGTCTCCAGGTGCGTGAGACCGGTGTTGAGCGGGACGAAGCCGCCCATGGAAAGGCCGGCGACGGCGCGGCCTTCGCGGACGGCGCGCGTGCGGTAGTGGCTGTCCACGTAGGGCAGGATGTCCTTGAGATATTCTTGCGTGCAGGCGTCGTCCACGCCGGGCTTGGGCGGAGTGCCGGAGACCACGCCGCCGGTGTTGGGCATGACGACGATCATCGGGCGCGCTTTGCCGTCGGCGATGAGGTTATCGAGGATGTTCTGGGTGAAGCCGCTGGCGGTCCAGTGGGTGTCGTTTTCACCGCCACCGTGATTCAGATAGAGAACCGGATAACGCTTATCGCCGGACGAGTCATAGCCCGGCGGCAGATAAATATGCATGCGCTTCTCCGCGCCCGCGGTGATCTTGTAGGTCACGGTCTCGACTTTGCCATGGGGCACGTCGGTCGCAGCGTAAAAGGACTTATCCTCGGGCGCGGGCAGCGCGGGTAGGATTGGCGCGGGGTTGTGCGGCCGGGCCGGGGCGCCACGGCCACCACCACGGTTGCCCCGCATAGCGGGAGCACCTGCGCGCGGCGCTGTGCCAGCCGGGGCAGCCGCTGGGCCGACCGCCGGAGCGGGCATCGGCGCACTGCCGGCAGTGGGCTGGGCGTTGGCCCATTGCAGGCTAAGGGTCGCCACAGCCACGAGCGCAGCTCGGCGAAGTTTGATTGGGGAATGGCGGTGGAAGAGCATCGAATTAAAGCAACTAGCGGGTGCGACGGAGGCTGAAGGGTAGGCTTTCCGCGCTCATTCGCGGAACAGTTTCGGCAGCACGTCGCGAAGATAGATCCGCCAGATCTGGTAGTCGTGGTGGTAGCCTTCGGAGGCGGTCCACTCGTGTTTGATGCCGAGCGTCGTGAGCTGGTTGTGGAAGTTCTGGCTGCTCTGCCAGCCTTGGTTGTCTGCGGTGCCGCTGCTCAGCCAGATGAGCTTGTAGTCCGCGTTGGTCTTTTCGGCGCTGGCGAATGCGGGGCTGTTCTGCACGCCGAAGGGAAAGCTGAAGCCGCCCACATAGGCGTAGAGCTCGGGATGCGAGAGGCCGATGCTGAGCGCGCTGCTGCCTCCCATCGAGTAGCCGAAGAGCGCCCGGTGGGCCTTGTCCTTCTGCACGCGGTAGGTGCTCTCCACGAGGGGCTGGATGTTACCAAGAATGTCGCGTTCTAGGTAACTGCCGCCGGTCGCGCCGGCAGGGGCGGCTCCCCCACCCTGTCCCACAGGGCCCCGGGCTGCGCCAGGTGCGCCGCCCGCGCCGCGTCCGGCGGGCGTGATGCCGAGGCTCGACTGGAGCGAACGGATGCTGGGCTGCCGGCCGGTCGCGCCGGTCGTATCGTGGATGAAGGGCATCACGATGATCGCGGGCACGGCTTTCCCCTCGGCGAGGAGGTTGTCCATGATGAGGTGGGCGCGGCCGGTTTGCGTCCAGCCGCGCTCGTAGTCGTCGCGGCCGTGGAGGAGATAGAGCACGGGATAGCTCGCGGTGGAGCGTTCGTAAGCGGGCGGGGTGTAGATGACCACGCGGCGCTGCGTGCCGTTTTCCTTGTTGAGGTATTCGTGCTCGTGGAGCGTGCCGTGTGGCACGTCGCGGAAATCCATCCACTCCGTGCCGGGGCCGGGCACGTCCACCATGCTCTTGTAAACGCCGGAGGCGGGGCGGACGTGGGTGTTGGCGGGATCGGGCGTGAGCGTGCCGTCCACCGAGAACCAATAGCTGTAGTAGCCGGGCTTGAGCGCCTCGGTGGTGAACGTCCACACGCCATTGTCGCCCTTCGTCATCGGGAGGGTGTCCGCCGAAAAATCGCTTAGGAGGTTGACCGCCTGCGCGCCGGCGGCAGCGAGGCGGAAGGTCACGCGGAAGTCAGCCCCGACCTCGGGCGAGCGTGTGGTGGCGCCACCGCCGCCGGGACCGCGTGCGCCGCCGCCGCGTGGCGGCTGGGCGCGGAGGGCGGCGGGGGCGAGCAGGGGCAACGCGAGCGCGAGCAGGGCGGCAGGACGGAGCAGGCAGGGGATTTTCATGGCGGGTGCGGGATAAAGCTTGGGCGAGGCAAAAGTGAGCCGATAGCGAGCGTGTGGCCGGAGTAACGGATGACAAGTGGCAAAGGGAATCCGTATTTTGCGCATCGTGCTCATGGCGGCTGCCTCCGCTTTGCCGTCGTCAGTCGTCCAACGGAATGCTCGCCGAGGCCCGCTGCCACCGGAGAAAACATTAACATCCGAGACATGACCCCATTTAACTGGCCCTAAATTATGTAGTTCTGATGATCTTCAACAAAATGGGGCCGCATCAAAGCTCCTGTCGCGTCGTCCCGAATTTTCGCGAACATTTCCATGCAGTCTTGATGGCGCGATTTGTCCTTGCGAGGAGCGGCCGCGACGAAGCCATCCATCCGATGGCAAGCTGGATCGCCACGCCCGGCTGCGCCGGGCTCGCGATGACAAGGCAAACTGATCCACAACTGCGTCGTGTGGCGCATTTTTCCGTGTCACCGGGCGGCTTTCGTGCTAGCCTCTCAGCGATAAGTTTAAACGATGATCTACAACAAGATACCTTTTGACGTGATCGTCTGCGGTGCCGGCCATGCGGGGGTCGAGGCAGCGCTGGCGGCGGCGCGCATGGGCTCCCCCACCCTGCTGCTCACCGGAAATCTGGACACTGTCGCCCAGATGAGCTGCAACCCGGCCATTGGAGGACAGGCTAAAGGCCAGATAGTCAGAGAGATAGACGCGCTCGGGGGCGAGATGGCGATCAATACCGATGTCACTGGTATCCAGTTTCGGTTACTCAATGAATCCAAAGGGCCGGCCGTCCAGTCGCCACGGGCGCAGTGCGACAAGAAAGCCTACCAGTTCCGGCTCAAGCACACGCTGGAGCTTCAGCCCAATCTACAGATTTTTCAGGCGACCGTCACCGGATTGATTTTCAAGGGCGGCAAAGTCATCGGCTGCCGCACCAATCTGGACATTGATTTTCACGCACAGACCGTGGTGGTGACCACGGGCACATTTTTGCGTGGGTTGATGCATATCGGACAGAATAAAAACGAAGGCGGCAGGCTAGGGGACTTTTCCGCCAAAACACTCTCCACTAGCTTTATCGAAGCCGGGATCGAGCTTCGCCGGTTGTAGACCGGCACCCCACCCCGCTTACTCGGTCGGAGCCTTGATTTCAACAAGATGCAGGAGCAGACAGGCGATGACCGCCCTACCCTGTTTGCGTTTCATGACACCCGCAACCCCGAAGACTTGTTCCACG
>CAIPZZ010000027.1 GCA_903869665.1 uncultured Opitutia bacterium
CCGATCTACCCCGCGCGTGTCCTATCTCGAAAAACTTCTTCGCTCCAAGGTCGTCATCTGGACGCTCCTTGTCCTGCCCGGCTTATGGCCGCTGTGGCCGCTGCTCGTGCGGCCCGACCCGTCGGCGGGGGCCGACCCGCTCAAGTTCGTGCTGCACCACTTCGGGTTCGTCGCATGCGTGCTGCTGGCGGCGGTGCTGGCCTTCACGCCGCTGCGCATGCTGTTTCCCAAGTGGGGCGTCGCGCTCGCGCTCAACCGCCACCGCCGGCTGGTGGGCGTGGCCAGCTTCGCCTACGCGCTGCTGCACCTCGCCGCGCACGTCTTGCACGAAGGCGGCGCGGAACTCGCGCGGCTTCCGGAGATTTTCCGCACGGCGGTCGGGAAACCCTTCCAGCTCGCCGGATTTGTGGCGTTCGCCATCCTGCTCGTGCTCGCCGTCACCAGCGCCAACATTCTCATTCGCCGCCTCGGCGCTCGCCGCTGGAAGCTGCTGCACCGCCTCGCCTATTTCGCCGCCGCGCTGGCGGCCTACCACCAGTCGGCAGCGCGGAAAGTTTTCCCGCCGCAGGTGCTGTGGATCTTCGTCCCCCTCGCGCTGCTGGAAATCGCCCGCGTCGTCCGCCAGCGCCGGCTTGCCGCCGCCAAGCCAGCATCTGCCTGAACGGCTCGTCCACCCCGTCCCATGCCTTTGATCGACCACCTCCTTTCCATCGGCCCGATCCGCAAAGCGGTCTGGCGGCTCTGGTATCCCTACCTTACCCGCCGCCTGCGCGGCACCGAGGAGGTGCTGTTTTTGAACTACGCCTTCGCCGAGGAGCCGCCGGCCGGCCTCGTGCTCGATCCCGCCGACGAGCCCAACCGCGTCTGCATCCAACTCTACCACCACGTTGCCACGCAGGCCGACCTGCGCGGCAAGGCCGTCCTCGAAGTGAGCTGCGGCCACGGCGGCGGCGCGTCCTACCTTACGCGCACGCTGCGCCCGTCAAACTATACCGGCCTTGATCTCAATCCCTCTGGCATCGCCTTCTGCCAGCAACGCCACCGTGTGGACGGTCTCAGCTTCGTCCAAGGCGACGCGCAACGCCTGCCGTTTCCCGCCGCCTCGTTCGACGCCGTAATCAACGTCGAGGCGTCGCACTGCTACCCGGATTTCCCGCGTTTCCTCGCCGAGGTGGCGCGGGTGCTGCGGCCCGGCGGATTTTTCCTCTACGCCGACTTTCGTTTCCCCGATACCCTCGCCGCATGGGAGGCCGCGCTCGCTGCCGCGCCGCTGAAAATGCTGCGCTCGCGTGTCATCAACCCCGAGGTGCTGCGCGGTCTCGCCCAAAACTCCGCTCGCTCGCTCGCGTTGGTCGAACGCCGCCTGCCGCGCTTCCTGCACGCGCTCGGCCGCGACTTCGCCGGGGTCGAGGGCTCCCGAGTCCATGAGGCGGTCAAGACGGGAGAGATGTCGTATCGCTCGTTTTGCCTCCAGAAGCCTGCCGCCTAGCCGTGCCGCCGGGCGGGCAGCGCTGGCGTCCCCACGGGGATTCGAACCCCGGTTCTCTCCGTGAAAGGGAGGCGTCCTAACCGGGCTAGACGATGGGGACTAACCGCGGAGCGCGCACGTTACGGGCCGCCCCCGGCCGTGCAAGGCATTTGTGCCTACCGTCCACGCTCGGGATGTTTCGCCTCGCCCAGTCAACGCGGGCCCGATTGCGTCCAAGTTTTCCCTTTTGCCTTCCCGCCAGCATCGGTGGCGGTAAGGATTAAGCCGTCTTCGGCGGCTCGGGTGTAGCCGAGCGGCTGTCCGGTGAAGACATCTATGGGCACGGCGGTGATGAGCGCGGGCGTCAGCTCGGAGAGCGTGTCTGGGTAGCGGCCGTGGGCGAGGCGAAACCTCTCTAGCGCGCAGGCGACGGCGGCCTCATGGAGCGCGTTTTCGCTGGCTCCCATACTGGCGATGGCCTGCGCGATTGGATGCGGTCTGATTGGGATTGGCCCAATTAGGTTGGCCGTGGATTTCACTAGCCAATTATACGGAGACCACGATCCTTCGAGGGAAACAGCATATTTTTCTAAATCCTCCAGCTTCTCCGGGAAAATTCGCCCGGCTGCGGGGTCAAGTGAAGCGAGTTTAATGTCTATTTGCTTGGCGAACGTCGCCTTATTTTGCTGCGCCCAGCCGCGAATCAGCCACCAAGGCCAAGGCTTCAGATTGACGCCGACTAACGCGCTGTTGGCAACCGCGCGGTTGTAAGGGACAAAAGGATCGAACGGCGGCGGCGAGTCCAATATCCATGTCACAGCAATCCGCTCCATTTGGAGCGCTTGGCGAAGGTTGGCGAGCGCGGGATAAGTCAGGAATAAAACTTGCAACTCGGCGAGCTGCGGCTCCGTCCATTGCTGCCGGTCGCAGCCGTCTTTGAGCACATCGACCGCCGCAGCGCGCATCGCCTCGGCGCCAATGGCGTTCTGTAAGGTGGGAGGGACGGCTGAGCTTACTGCGATGGAAAACTTCAGGATAGCCTTGATGTCGGCAAATGCCGCGTCCATTTGGCCAAGTGCGATCTCGACTTTGGCCCGACCAGCGAGCACACGGACGAGGCTGATGGCGGTTTGCGTGTCGAGCTTGGGCTTGTTCGACGAAACGAGCTCGCCCATGGCTGAAACTAGCCATGCCGCCGGCCGGTCGCGCGCGGCCTGCACGACGGCGTCCAGCAAGAACTGCGCGGGCTTTAGGGCGGCGAGGATTTCGGTCGCGGGGTCGTCGGAGGGCGGGGCGGTGAGCAGCTTGTGCTCATGCAGCCGCTTTTGCACTTGGTGCAGGTATTCAGCCGAGTCTGGTGTCCTGACAAGAATACCTGACTTCGCGTCGGAACTCGGCGGGCCACTGCGCTTACCTGTGATAACAATACCGACAACGAAAGACGTGGCGAGCGGGCTCAGTTTCGCGTCGGCCAGCAGCTTTTTATTCTGCGGGTCGTTGGGCGCAGCGTAGAGCAGGTTTTCCAGCGTGGGGGCCTTGAAGAAATTGCGCTCGTCGGGGACGCGTGGGGTCTGGAAGGCGGCAAGGTCGAGCGGCTCGCCGCGCGCGCGCAGGTCGCGCTCGACGGCGGCCCAAGCGCGGTCACCGCGCCAATTTTCGACGACGATGCCGAGGGCGAGGAGCGTCGCCAGGACGGCGAGCGGGAGGAGGGTGCGCCTAAGGAATTTGAGCAATCTGGGATAGCGTTTCATGGGAATTGAGCTGGGCGAACCAGGCGGCGACGGCCTCGGGCGAGGGCACAGGGCCGGCCAGCGACGGGGGACGGGCGGGGTTGACGACGGCGAACTGGAGCACGAGCAACACGAGCCATATGACGGCGAGCGCGCGCCACACGGCGCGGTGCGGACGGTAAAGCTCGCGGAGAAACTCGCGCCAGGTGATGTCGGCGGGCGGCAGCGCGGCGCGGCGAAGCGCGTCGAGTCGCGGAGTGGCGGCGGCGTGACGGGCGATGAGGTGGTCGCGGAGTGGCTTATTCATCGGGCGGCCTCCACGAGCTGCCGCAGGGCACGCTTGGCGTGATGCAGGCGGGATTTGACCGTGCCGAGCGGCACGGCGGTGATGGGGGCAATTTCATCGAGGGAAAAATCCTCCAGCACATGCAGGAGCAGGGCGGAGCGCTGCGCGGCGGGCAGTTGCGCGAGGAGGGCGAGCCATTCATCGGCTGTCTCGCGGCGGAGAAGTAGCGCGCGCGGGTCGGGCGCGTCGGGGTCGGGCCAGTCGGCGGGCGCGTCGTTATCGCAGTCGGCGGGCGCGAAGATTTCCGTTTCGCGGCGGACGCGGCGAAAGTGTTGCAGGCATTTTTGGTGCGCGATGCCGAAAAGCCACGAGGCGAACTTGCGGTCGTCGCGCAGGCCGGCGAGGTGGCGGACGGCGGCGGCAAAGGTCTCCTGCACGACATCGAGTGCGGCGGTGTCGTCACGGAGCAGTTCGGCGGCGTAGGCGTGGAGCGGCAGTTGGTGCCGCTTGAGGAGGGTGTCCCAGGCGTCGGGGTCATGTTGGCGGGCGGCGGCGAGAAGTGCGGTGTCGGCGGAGGGCACGATGAGGCGATGGTGGATAGAATGCTGGTGAGGCGAAAAGGTTCAATCTGGGCTGCGCCTGGGCGCTTTTCGTGACCGTGCGTCCGCCGCCAAGCCGCCCTCGCGGGTTGACGTGGCGCGAGGAACGCGTTGGCTGGGCCGCCGGTCAGGTTGTTTCTGGCCGGCCCATTTCCCCACAATGCGCCTCTCCCCGCTCCTCGCCTCCCTGTCTGCCGCCGCCGTCGCGCTGGCCGGCTGCGGCCGCGCCGCGCCGCGCGCTGCCGGGCCGCCTCCGCCTGTGCCGGTGCAGGTCGCCGTCGCCGAGCGGCGCGACGTGCCGCGCGTCATCGGCTCCATCGGCACCGTGCAGGCGCTGCGCACCGTCGCGGTGAAGTCGCAGGTGGACGGTGTGCTCGCGCAGATCCATTTTAAGGAGGGCGACGACGTGAGGGCCGGCGACCCGCTCGTCACGCTCGACCGCCGGCCGTTTGAGAACTCGCTCAACATTGCGCGCGCCGACCTCGCCAACGCCGAGGCCACCGCCGCGCAGGCCCGCGCCGACCTCGCGCGCTACCAGACCCTCGCCGAGCGCGGCGACATTTCCCCCTCGGAGCTGCTCCAATACACGACGAAAAACAACACCGCCGCCGCCGCCGCGCAGGCCAAGGCGGCCGCCGTCGCCAACGCTGAGCTCCAGCTCAGCTACACCGAGATCCGTGCGCCCATCGCGGGCCGCACCGGGCAGCTTCTCGTCCACGAGGGCGCGCTCGTGCGGGCCAACGACAGCGGCGCACCCATCGTGACCGTCAACCAAATCGCGCCGATTGCCGTCGCCTACGCCGTGCCGGAGGCAGCCCTTGACGAGATCCGTGCTGCCATGACGGAACGCCGTGCCGCCGTGGCCGTGGCCGACCCCGCGAACAGTCTCGTGCGCGAGGGTGGGGTGCTCGAGTTTGTGGACAATGCCGTGGACCCCTCCACGGGTATGATCGGCCTCAAGGCTAATTTCCCTAACCCCGACCGTGCCCTGTGGCCGGGAAGATTCGTGACGGTCACCACGCAGGTCGGGCTCGACCGTGATGCCGTGGTCGTGCCGTCGCAGGCGGTTCAGACCAGCCAGAGCGGCTCGACCGTTTACGTGCTCAAAGCCGACAAAACCGTGGATCTGCGAAAGGTGACGGTCACTCGCGTGGTGAGTGAGATCACCTTGATTGCGAGCGGGCTGACGGCCGGCGAGACGGTCGTGACGGACGGCCAGTTGCGACTGATTCCGGGCGCTCGTGCCGAGGCGAAGCCGCTGGCCGCGCCGCCGCGCGATGCGCCGGCCCGAGGCGGCAAAAACTAAGGCCGCCCATGAGCCTCCCCGAGCTTTGCATCCGTCGGCCGGTGATGACTACGCTGCTCACGCTGGCCGTGGCGTTCTTTGGCGTGCTCGCCTATCGGAACCTGCCGGTCAGCGACTTGCCGGTCATTGACTACCCGACCATCCAAGTAAGCGCGAGCCTGCCCGGGGCGACGCCGGAAACTATGGCGAGCAGCGTGGCCAAAGTGCTGGAGCAGCAGCTCTCGACTATCGCGGGTGTTGACGTGATGAGTTCCAGCAGTGGCACGGGCACCACGCAGATTTCGCTCACGTTTACCCTCGACCGCAACATCGACGCCGCCGCGCAGGATGTGCAGGCCGCGCTGGCCGCCGTGCAGCGGCGTCTGCCCAATGAGATGCCGTCGCCGCCGTCCTTCCGGAAATCGAGCGCGAGCGATTCCCCGATTCTCATCCTGACGCTCAGCTCGGCCACGCTTCCGCTTTCGGTCGTCAACGAGTTTGCCGAGACCAATCTTTCGCAGCGCATCTCGACCGTGGACGGGGTGTCACAGGTGCAGATTTTTGGTTCGCAGAAATTCGCCCTCCGCGTGCGGCTTGATCCGCACCGGCTCGCGAGCCGGGGCATCACGCTCGACGAAGTGCGCGCCGCGCTTGCCGCCAACAACGTGAGCCAGCCCACCGGGTTCATTGATGGCGCGCGCCAATCGGTGCAGATTCTCGCCAACGGCCAGCTCACGTCCGCGTCGGAGTTCCGCGAAATCGTGGTCGCGTGGCGCAACGGCGCACCGGTGCGGGTGGCGGAGTTGGCCGACGTGATTGAGAGCGTGCAGGACAACCGCAACGCCAACTGGTCCGGCGGCAAGGACGGCCTCGTGCGCGCCATCGGCCTCGGCGTGCAAAAGCAGCCCGGCACCAACACCGTGCAGGTCGTGGATCGCGTGCGCGCGCTGTTGCCGGCGTTCCAAGCCCAGCTGCCCGACGCGATCCGTCTCGATGTGCTGCGCGACAACTCGCAGGCCGTGCGCGAGTCGGTGCATGATGTGCAGTTCACGCTGGTGCTCGCTATCGCGCTGGTCGTGCTCGTGATCTTCCTTTTCCTTCGGTCGTTCACGGCCACCTTCATTCCCGCCGTGGCCATACCGCTCGCGCTGTTCGGCACGTTTGTCGTGATGCATTTCTGCGGCTACACGGTGGACAACCTCTCACTGCTCGCGCTCACGCTCTCCGTCGGTTTCGTCGTGGACGATGCCATCGTGATGCTGGAAAACATCACGCGTCACGTGGAGGGCGGGATGCCCGTGCGCCAGGCCGCGCTCAAGGGCTCGCGTGAGATCGGGTTCACGATTATTTCGATGACGCTGTCGCTGGTGGCGGTGTTCATTCCGCTCATGTTCATGGCAGGCATCTATGGTCGGCTGCTGCACGAATTCGCCGTCACCATTACGGCGTCCATCCTCGTTTCAGGTCTCGTCTCCCTTACGCTCACGCCGATGCTGTGCAGCCGTTTTCTCCGGCCGCACGTCGGCGGCGCAGGCCACGCGGACAGCCCGCCAGCGCACGGGGCGCTTTATCAATGGAGCGAGCGCGCCTTCGAGGCGATGCTCGGTATTTACCGACGCACGCTGGCCGTGGCGATGCGGCATCGTGCGCTCACGCTCGGCCTCGCGGTGGTCAGCGCCGGGCTAACCGTATGGGTGTTTTTTGCGCTACCCAAGGGATTTATTCCGACGGACGACACCGGCTTTATCAGTGTGCGAACGGAGGCGGCCCAGGATATTTCCTTCGAGGAGATGGCGCGCCACCAACAGGTCGCGGGCGAGATCATCGCGGCGAACGGGGCGGTCGAGTCGCTCATGTCGTCCATAGGCGGAGGCGGGCCCGGCGGCGGCGCGAGCAACAGCGGTCGTTTCTTTGTCCGGCTCAAGCCGCGCGGCGAACGCGTTCCGGCCTCCACGGTCGTGGCGCAGCTTCGCCAGCAGCTCGCCGCCATTCCCGGACTGCGCGCCAGCCCGCAGGTGCCGCCCGCGCTCAATCTCCCTGGCACGGGCGGCGGACGCGCGCTCTACCAAGTTACGCTCACGGCCGACGACCTCGACACGCTTTACGACGCGGCGGGCGGCTTCGAGCGCAAGATGCGCGAATTGCCCGCGCTCACCGACGTGAGTAGCGACCTGCTGATCACCAGCCCGCAGCTCCGCGTGGACATCCATCGCGACCAAGCCGCCGCGCTCGGCATCACGCCCGCGCAAATCGAGGACACGCTCTACAGCGCGTTTGGCACGCGGCAGGTCACCACCATCTACACGCCAGCCAACCAATACTACGTCATCATGGAGCTCGCGCCCGAGTTCCAGCGCGACCCGGCGGCGCTCTCGCTGCTGCACGTGCGTGCGCGTGGCGGCCGGCTCGTGCCGCTCGACACCGTCGCCAATGTGCGTCGCGACGTCGGCCCGCTCACCGTCGCGCATTTCGGCCAGCTCCCAGCCGTCACTATTTCGTTTAACCTGAAGCCCGGCTTCGCCCTCGGCGACGCGACCGACGCCATCCAAGCCCTCGCTCGCGCTGCCCTGCCCGCGACGGTTACCCACCAGTTTGTTGGCACGGCGCAGGCGTTCAGCGACTCACTGCGCGGCATGGGGCTGCTCATCGCGCTCGCGTTGGTGGTCGTTTATCTCGTGCTCGGGGTGCTCTATGAGGATTTCGTCCACCCGCTCACCATCCTGTCGGGTGTGCCGGCGGCAGGCTTCGGTGCGCTGCTCACGCTGTGGCTCTTCGGTGAGGAGCTCAACATCATGGGCTACGTCGGCGTGATTCTGCTCATCGGCATCGTGAAGAAAAACGCGATCATGATGATCGATTTCGCGGTGGCCGCCGAGCGCGAGCGCGGCGCGGCGTTTTCGCCCGAGCAAGCCATCATCGAGGCGTGCCTCGTGCGCTTCCGCCCGATTATGATGACGACCTTCGCTGCGCTCGCCGGGGCGCTGCCCATCGCGCTCGGTCTCGGAGCTGGCGCGGAATCGCGCCGGCCGCTCGGGCTCGCGGTCGTCGGCGGCCTTGTGGTCTCGCAGCTCCTCACGCTCTACATCACCCCCGCGCTCTACGTGATGTTCAGCCACCTCACCACGCGCCACGGCCGGCTGGACCCTGAGGAGACCGGCTCGGTTGCTAAGTAAGGAGCCGATCATGTGCGCCCACTCCGCGCCCACGATTCCCGTCCGGCCGCGTTCAATCCAGAAAGGCAGCTCGCTGGCTGAGTTGCTCGACGCCGAGGCAGTGGATTGTCTCGCGCAAAATCTCACGCTGGCGTGGCCGAAGTTTGATGCGGCGGCGTTCCGCCGCGCGGCGTGCGCCGGATTGGCACCGCTCGCGATTCTCCAACGCGGGCATTACCTCGCTCGCGTGCTCCGAGCGCACTTGCCCCGGTGCTACGAAGACGCCATCGCGGTGTTACTGCGCTCGCTCACGCCGCCGCTTACGGCCACCACCGATCTTGGGCTTGGCGTGTTTTTCTACCTACCGCACGTCAGTTTTGTCGCCACCTATGGGCTGGACCCCGCCGGCAACGGCGGCCGCGACCCTTTTGAGGCCTCGATGGGCGCGCAATACGAGCTGACGCGGCGGTTCAGCGCGGAGTTTTCCATCCGGACATTCTTGATCCACCAACCAGAGCGCACATTGGCGCGGCTGTGGGAGTGGACGCGCGACCCAGACCCGCATGTGCGCCGGCTCTGCTCTGAAGGCGCGCGCCCGCGCCTGCCGTGGGCGCAGCGTATCCCGGCCTTCGTCAAAGACCCGCGCCCCGTGCTGCCCATCCTCGAGGCGCTCAAGGACGACGCCGACCTCTATGTGCGGCGTAGCGTGGCCAACCACGTCGGCGACATCGCGAAAGATCACCCCGCGCTGGCGTTCGAGTTGTGCGAGCACTGGCTGCCCGGCGCGACAGCCGAGCGTAAATGGCTCATCCGCCACGCCGTCCGCCACCCGGCGAAGAAGGGCGTGAAAACCGCGCTGCGCTTGCGCGAACGGGCGAAATGACGGGCGGAGCAGGCCAGCAAACTTTGTTGAAACCCCCGCCTGGTTGGCGTGTCCTAGCATCCAGCCGTATGCTCCCCACCATGAAAACCGCCGCCACGTTTCTCGCCCTCGCCCTGAATTTCGCCGCCGCGTTGCCGGTGCGCGCCCAGATTTTCCGTCCGCAGACCACCAACGGGATCGTGCTCGGCGGCATCGCGGGGGCCATCATTGGCAACAACAGTGGCGACCACAACGGCACGCGCGGCGCGCTTATCGGCGCGGCGATCGGGGGGATCCTCGGGTCCGCCTCGGCGGATGAGCCGGCCCGCCGCGCACCCGCGCCCATCGCCTCTGGGTCCGTGCGGCCTAATCCGATCCTCGGCCCCGTGCTGCTCGGCGGCATCACCGGCGCGATCATCGGCAACAACAGCGGCGGCCACAACCCGTGGCGTGGCGCGGCCATCGGTGCCGGCACCGGTTATGTACTGGGCCGCATCACCGAGGCTCCGCCCCGTCGGACGGTGGTGGTCGCCCCGCCCACCTCCGTCATCTATGCCAACCAGTCTGCCGTTGCGCCTGCGCCGCAGAATGTGACCATCATCAACAATTATTACTCCAACGCCCCCGTCCCCGTGATGAGCGGGGCCAATGCGATGTTCGGTCGCTGACTGCTCCCACCACGCTTTAGTCCGCATCATCCAGCCTTCATTCCCTTCCCGCTATGAACCTCCGCCTGCGTTCCCATCGCAACTACGTCCTCTACGCCAGTCTCGCCGCCGCCGCGTCGCTCGCTGGCTGCGCCACCTCCGGCGTGCAAAATCCCGCCGGCTCCCCGGTGGTCGAGATGCGCCCCGATGAGCGCGGCAAAGTCGTCGGCACTGGCATTGAGTCCCAAGACCTCGTTGCCGTGACCGACAAGATGGCGCGGAAGATCTTGGCGACCCCGGAGATCGCCAGCGCCCAAACCCCGCCCCGCATCGTGCTGGAGCCGGTCAACAACGAGACCCGGTTCACGATCAACAAGGACATTTTCCTCACCAAAATCCGTGACCAGCTCATTGAGCAGGCCGCCGGCAAGGTGCGCTTCCTCGACCGCGCGATGATGGCCACTCTTGAGCGCGAGCAGCGCCTCAAGCAGCAGGGGCTCGTCACGGCCACGGCGGATCCAAACGTCGTCGAGTTTCGTGGCGCGGACTACTTTCTGACGGGCAGCCTGCAAAGCATCACCACCCGGACCACACAAGGCACGAGCGACTATGTGGTCTACGCCTTTCGCCTGACCGACGCGCGCACCAGCGAGATCGTGTGGGCGAGCTCCGCCCAAATCAAAAAGGAAGGCTTGGAAGACGCTGCCTACCGCTGAGTCCGCCCCCTACCATCCTCCCGAGCCGCTCCGGCGACGACAAAATCCTCAGCATGAAAAATTATAAACTTTACCTTCCCCTCGCCGCGTTGGCGCTCCTCGTCGGTTGCAAGACCACTGGCCCCTACGCGCCCGAAGCTGAAAAGCGCCCCGGCCTGGACGAGCGCACCGCGACCATCGCCCTGATGGATGAAGCGGTGAAAACCTCCGTCACGAGCGCCGGCGATCGCGGCACCATTCTGCTCGACGGCCGCCTGCGCGCCGAGGCCAACCTCAAAAATCGCGAAAGCCGCCCCATCGTCGTTCAGGTGCAATGCGTGTTCAAGGACGAGCAAGGCTTCGACACCGAAGGCGACGCGAAGTGGGTGACACTTCCACTTGCTGAAAACGCCACGGAGACCGTCACCTTCGACTCAATGAATACGAAGGCCCGCAAATACACCATCCGCGTCAAACAGGCCCGCTGAAATTGCGCCCCCCTGCGCCCGCCCGCCATGAAAACCCACCTGATTCTCGCCGGCTTGCTGCCCGTCGCCCTCCTCGCGCAGTCGCAACCCGTCACGACGACCACGGCCAAGAGCGATCTGCCGGTCACCGTCACCGTGACGGTCGCGCCCGGCGACCCTGCCTGGTCGGCGCAGACGGCTAGTCGTGAGCAACAGCTCTATGCACCCGCCGGCACGCTTGTGACGCCGGAAAAAGCCAAGCAGGTCGTGGACACCTTCCGCGCCGCCTACGAAAAACTCGGCAAGCCCAGCCTGCTGCTCTATGTTAACCGCGAGCTGGTGGATACCGCCTCCGGCCTGCGCGTGACGACGCGCAAGGAGCACGTTGAAGGCGTGCAAGTGGAGACCAAGACGACTTTCGAAGCGGATGCGAATTCCGCGCCCAAGTCCGCCGCCACCGTCACGGCGCCAGCCGCGCCCCAAACGCAGATCACCGTGGTGACCGGGGGCGTTAACCACTCCTCCGCATCCACGGATGCCGCGCCGGTCGCGGGCAAGAGCAGCTCAACGAGCGCCACCACTCGCGTCACCGCCGACAACACTTACACCGCCACCCCCAAGACTGCGCCAGCCCTCGCCGACCGCCAGACAGTGCGCGACATCGAGCGCCTCTTTGGTCGTCCGCTCCGCGCCGGCGGTGCCCGTCTCGCCGACCAGCGCGCGGCCACCGACCTCATCGCTGACAAACCCATGGATCACTTCACCATCGCCACCGACGAGGCCGCTCGTAAGGACCGCGAGGCGCTCGCCCGCGTCGCCGATGTCGTCATTGAGGTGCTTATTTCTAGCCGCAACCTCGTCGTGCCTGCGGTCTCCGGCGATCAGGTCGTCCCCGTGCCCGACATCACCGTCACCGCCATCCGCCTGAAAGATTCCGCGATCATCGGGCAGGCCAGCGCGACTGACGTGCTCGGCAAGAAAAACCAAGCCGCGCGCCTCGCCCGCCAGTTTGACGTGAACGACATCGCCGAGGCGACCGCCCTCGCCCTGATGGAGGACATCGCGCTCACCGGCGGCAACTGAGCCGCCCGCCGCCGCTCTTCGTCTCGCCGCCCGTGCCGTCCCACGCGCGGCGATTTCATTTTTCGCTTCAACCCAATGTTCTGCTGCCCCTCCCGCTCCCTGTCGCGCCGCGCTGCCGGAGGCGGGTGGCTGGCTTCGTTGCTGTTGCTCACGGGCTGTGTCACCGCTCCGCAGATGCCGCCGATCGTGTTCACCGGCGACCCGGTGGTGGACGGCAACGCCCAGCTCGCCGCCGCGCCGGCGAAGGACCGCGTGCTCTGGGAATACCGCGTCGCCGCCGCCGCGCTCCGGCGCGGGCAGGACGCCGAGGCGCGCGCCAAGCTCGACGCCGCCCGCGCCACGGTGGCCGGCCTCGTCTCCTCGCCTTCCGCCGAGGCCGCGCAAGCGCGCGGCACCTTTCGCGCCGAGAGCGACAAGCCGTTTGTGGGCGAGCCCTACGAGCGCGTCATGGCCAACCTCTACCGCGCCGTCCTCTACTGGCGCGACGGCGAACCCGACAACGCCCGCGCCCTGATGCGCGACGCCGAGCTCATTGACAGCGACACGGAGAACAAGACTTACGCCGGCGACTGGGTGATCCCCGATTGGCTGGATGGCTACGCCAGCGCCAAACTCGCCGGCGACGGCACCGACGCCCTCGCGCGCGCGCGCAAAAGCTCCGCCCATCCGCTGCCCGACTACGATCCTGCCGCCAACGTCCTCGTCCTCGTCGAATACGGCCGCGGCCCGCGCAAATACGCCGCCGGCGACCAAGGTGAGCAGCTGAAGTTCGCCGCCGACACCAGCCGCGCCGTCTCCGCCCGCCTTGAGGTCGCCGGGCAGAGTATCGCGCTCACGCCGTGGGACGACGTGACCTACCAGGCCACCACGCGCGGCGGCCGCGTGATGGACCACATCCTCGGCAACAAGGCCGAGTTCAAGAAAACCACCGATACGGTTGGCGACGTAGCCCTCGCTGGCGCCGTCATTGCCGCCCAAAATACCCGCAAGGAAGTGAAGCGCACGGTCATCGGCCCCGATGGCAAACCCCGTGTCGTGACCGAGACCGTGCGGGACAAGGGCGCGGAAAATGCCGCCATCGGTCTGGCGGTAGGCGGCCTGCTCGCCAAGCTCCTCGCCGGTGCCGCGCAGCCCGCCGCCGATACGCGCGCGTGGGAAAACCTTCCCCAATACCTCAGCCTCGCCACCCTGCGCCTACCGCCCGGCGAGCACCCCGCCACGCTCACCTTCCTCGACGCCGCCGGCCAGCCGCTGCCCAGCCGCACGCAGACGTTCGCCATCGCCATTCCCGCGCCCGACGAAAACTCCGTTGCCGCCGCCGCTGCGGCCCCGCGCGACACTGCTGTCTTCCGCAGCGAGCTGCCGGATTAGGCGGACACAGCCTCTTACTCATGCTCGGGCCCGGCTACGCTCCGAGGTGGACTCTCCGATGGCATGATTTCGGGGAAAAATGGCTGCAAAGCGGGCGTGACCATCCGCTGCCGCACTAGATCGCCCCACTGCCTGGCAAACTCACGGCGGCACACCTGGTATTCCTTGCCGAGCATGTGGGATCCCATGGCGGGCGAGTCCCCGGCCTTGGTGGCCAGCGCCTCAGGTGTCACCAAGGCAAACGCCTGCTCCATCCTGCGCGTGTCCAACGACCGGCCGAAGTGGGCGCAAATTTTCGCAAACTCATCGGCCGGCCGGGTCAGGAAGTTTTCGTGCCGGATCACGGTGCGCGCCTGCCGGCCGGGGAGCAGCCATTTTTCGCAATGGCGTCGGTAGCGGTCGCAGCATCGGATGACGGCGGCGCGCTCAACCGAGGCCGGGGAGGTTTTGCAAAGCCGGCCGAGCAACGAGCGGGCCGCATGACGGCGGTCATACATCAGATTGGAATAAACGGTGGCCACCGGTTCCCGATAGAGGAACAACACATCGGCGTGGTGCAGGTTCCCGTCCAAGTCATGATCATGAAACCACATCCAGTCTGTCCGAGTGCGGTCCAAAAAGGTCACACGGCGTTCGCGGAGCCTAGGCCGGTCAAAATACCATTCCATCACGCAATTAATCCAGTGCGCACCAGTTCTTGGGAAACTGATGAACATCGGCATCAAATCCATGCGCCAGTCATTGGACATTCGCGATTATGTAAGGCCTTACCCTACATACGTCAAAGGTAAAGTCAGATGGGCCGTAGTGCCTTGCAGCCGTTCACTGGCCAATGGGGTGCTTTTGGTTTTCTGGTGCGCTTGCATTGCACACGAGATCCCTTTCCGAACGATGCCGGATGGTTGCGAGTGGTATCATGGCTCCAAGCCGAACCGTCCGGAGCCAAATGCCGTTCGGCCGTTTGCGCCCCAAAAGATTTCCCTTGCGTTTGCCCCGGCTTCCGACCTGCTCGCCGCCGTTATCGTCAGAGCAACGTTAGGTGACAGGACCTGGTGGGTCGTCAGTGGGAGTTCCCCGTGATGATTTGAAACCCGACATTCGGGAACAGACTGGCAGCAGACGGGATCAAGACGAATCATCACACATCATGAGCAACTCCAAACTATACGTTGGAAACATGTCCTTCAACACGACCGAGAGCGAGCTGCGCGCCGCTTTCGGCGCCTTCGGCTCCGTGACCGACGTTTACGTCGCCATGGACAAGATGACCGGCCGCCCCCGCGGTTTCGCGTTCATCACCATGGGCACCGCCGAAGAGGCGAAGGCCGCGACCGAGAAACTGAACGGCACCGATCTCGGTGGCCGTGCCCTGACCGTCAATGAGGCCCGTCCGAAGGAAGACCGTCCGGCTGGCGGCGGCTACGGCGGCGGCGGTGGCGGCGGTTATCGCGGCGGCGGCGGTGGTGGCGGCGGCGGCGGTTACGGTGGCGGCGGCGGTGGCCGCGATCGCCGTTACTGAGCCTGAGCCGTCGTTTACCAACAACGGATTCTTCAAGGGACGAAGCCTGCGGGCTTCGTCCCTTTTTTGTGCCTCATGCCGACCTGAACATCGCTTCATGGGCGGCGGCATGCCGACCATCGCCTCGAGCAAGCCGGTTTGGCAGTGTTCATCCGCTGAATGCGTGATAGCTTTTGTCTACATGTCAGTCATGCAGCGCCAGCTCACGCCCGAGATGCTCGACACCTTGCCGCCCGACGATCCGGCGGCACGGCAGTCGCGGCGCGATTTGCGGGTCTTCAACGCTGTGCTCGGTGGCACGCGCTGGCTCCGGCGCACGCTGCCCCAGCGCGTGCGGCCGGGTGAGCGCGTGCTGGAAGTTGGCGCGGGCACTGGCGAACTAGGCACAAGCCTCGCGCGGGCGATGTTGGGGATTGACGGGTTAGACCGCGCGCCGCGCCCGGGCGCATGGCCGGTGGCGGCGCGCTGGCATCAGGCCGACGCGCTGGCGTTCAGCGGCTGGGGCGATTACGAGGTGGTCTTTGGCAACTTGATCTTTCACCACTTCGACGCCGATGCGTTGCGCTTGCTGGGACAACGGATGGCGGCGCACGCGCGGCTGATCGTCGCGTGCGAGCCGGTGCGGAAGCGGATTTACCAGCGATTGTTTTCCGCGCTGTGCGCCGTTGTGCAGGCAAATCACGTGAGCCGGCACGACGGTCGGGTGAGCATCGAGGCCGGATTCTTAGGCGACGAGCTGCCAATGCTGCTCGGGCTGGATCCGGCGATCTGGCGCTGGCAGGTGACGACGACTATCTGCGGCACCTACTTGCTGGTGGCGCAACGACGCGAATGAACACACCCCGTGAGATCGAGATTGTCGGCGGCGGGCTCGCGGGCCTCGCGCTCGGGCTGGGGCTGCGGCGAGCAGGCGTGCCGGTGACGATTTTCGAGGCGGGCACTTATCCGCGGCACCGCGTGTGCGGGGAGTTTATCACCGGGCTGGACGAGACAACCATCACGCGGCTCGGCCTCGCGCCGCTGCTGGCTGACGCGGCCCGGCTGAGCGACGTGGAGTGGTTTTATCGCGCGCGGGCAATCCGGCGGCAGCGGCTGCCCGCGCCCGCGCTGACGTTGAGCCGCCACGCGCTCGACGCGCGGCTGGCGGAAGCGTTCACGGCAGCGGGCGGCAGGCTGCACACCAACAAACGCGTGGACACGGGCGATGCGCCCGAGGGCCGAGTATTTTCCACGGGCCGGCGGCGCGTGACCGCCGCGCCGTGGCTCGGGCTCAAGCTGCATGCACGCGGGCTGCGGCTCACGAGTGAGTTGGAGTTTCACCTCGGCAACGACGCCTATGTCGGGCTCTGCCCGGTCGAGAACGGGCGCGTGAACATATGCGGCCTTTTCCGGCAGCGTGCCGATGTAACCGGTAACCGCGAGACGGTGCTACTGGCCTATCTGCGCGCGGTCGGACTCGACGCACTCGCGGCCCGACTGACGGACGCAGAAATTTGCGCCGAGTCATGCTCGGCGGTGGCGGG
Source organism: uncultured Opitutia bacterium (assembly GCA_903869665.1). Taxonomy (GTDB): domain Bacteria; phylum Verrucomicrobiota; class Verrucomicrobiia; order Opitutales; family Opitutaceae; genus CAIYUN01. The sequence continues at coordinate 16,688 of CAIPZZ010000027.1, forward strand.
GGTGAGCTTTGACCGCAACGGTGGCACGGACGACGGGAGGCTGTGCCTCGGCGACACCTTTGCGATGATCCCGCCGTTCACCGGCAACGGTATGGCGATGGCGTTCCAAAGCGCGGAACTGGCGCTCGACCCGCTGCTCGCGTGGGCGCGCAACGAGGCCGGTTGGTCTGAGACCGTGCGGGCGGCGAACGTGGCGCTTACTAATAAATTCGCTCGACGGCTGGCGGTGGCGGACACGGCGCACCCGTTTATGTTTTCGCCCAAACGGCAGCGCTGGCTGGCGGTGGCGGCGCGGATGGGCATCCTACCGCTGCGCTCGCTCTACAGATTGCTCCATTAAATTCTGCCTCACAATGTATCTTCATGCTCTAGCTACGGCGGTTCCTCCTCTCACCGTCACGCAAGCGCAGTGCTGGGAGATCATCCAACGCTCGCCGGCGCTCGCACACCTGAGCCGCCGCACGCAGCTTACCCTGCGCACCATTCTCAAGGGCGAGTGCGGTATCGCCACGCGGCACTATGCCGTGCCGGAGATTGAGCGCGTGTTTGACCTCACGAGCGACCAGCTCAACGCCGCCTTCCGCGCCGAGGCGCCGCGACTCGCGGGCCGTGCGCTCACGGACGCGCTCGCGCGGGCGGGCGTCACCGTGGGCGAGGTGGACGCGTTGCTCGTCTGCACCTGCACCGGCTACTTGTGCCCCGGCGTGAGTAGCTATGTGGCGGAGCAGCTCGGGCTGCGGACGGATGTGTTTTTGCAAGACCTCGTGGGCCTCGGCTGCGGCGCGGCAATTCCCACGTTGCGCGCGGCGCAGGCGGTGCTAGCGGCGAAGCCAGACGCGGTGGTCGCGGTCGTGGCGGTGGAGATCTGCTCGGCGGCGTTTTACCTCGACGACGATCCCGGCGTGATCATCAGCGCGTGCCTGTTCAGCGACGGGGCGGCGGCTAGCATCTGGTGCGGCACGCCAGGGGCGGGCAGCCTGCGCTGCCACGGCTTCGACACGCTGCACCTGCCGGCGGACCGCGACCGTCTGCGCTTCGAGCAACGCGACGGCAAGCTGCGCAACCTGCTCGACCCGGCGGTGCCCTCGCTCGCGGCGGGCGCAGTGTCGCGGCTGTTCGCAGCGGAGACGGCTCGGGCCAATCCCCGCCCGATTCGCAGGATTATCGCGCATCCCGGCGGACGCGACGTGCTCGACGCACTGGAGGCAGCGCTGCCCGGTTTCCCGCTCGACGCGAGCCGGCGCGTGCTCCGCGACCACGGCAACATGAGCAGCCCCTCGGTGCTGTTTGCGTTGGAGGAAGCGTTGCGCGACGGCCGACCCGACGCGGCCGGCGACTGGTGGCTGGTGAGCTTCGGCGCCGGCTTCAGCGCGCACGCGTGTCGGTTTGGGGTTTGAAAACGGGACGGATTACGATTTGAGCAAACGGATGATCGAAATCCCGAAAGGAGTTGTTGAAGCTATGCTCCGCTCGTGCAGTCGTTCAGGCGATAAAAATAGCCGACAGCTTGCCCTTCTCGCTTTGGCCGCGATGGGGCGGAAGTATGCTGAAGGCGAGATCGCAAGCAGTTTTGAATGTCTGCCGCCATCTTCTCTGCATTTTTCCAGCATCAAAATCCTGGAAGCATGGGATGATCCGAAACACGACGCGATTTTGGTTGCCGCGCTGCGGCGGTTTGCTCCGCCAGAAGGAATCATGGGCGCTCTTGCCAGAAAATTTGTGCCTGAGGAGGACGAAATCGAACGTCCTCGAAACGGCTTGCTCGTGGCGATATCTCGAATGCTACTAGCGCGGCACACCCCATCCAGCCTCCCGTCTGCGACTGCCTGTTTACTTGAGCGTGTGCTTCGCGGAGATCGCAAGGTCTGTGATGCGGAGGCTGGTTTCTTACTGTATCTGCTTTCTCCGACGGACGGGTTTGCGAAAATTTACGCCAATCTAAGCAACCGCGTCCCGCTTGCTCGCGAGGAGGCAGCTGTCTTTCTAACACTGATTGGGACAGACGAAACGCTGAATGCGCTTATCGCGATTGCACAAGGCTCACCAGACCACGGCGGCCACGAGGCGGCTTGCGCTCTATTGTTGTCAGACAACCCGCGAGCCAAAGAAGCCGCAGAAAAATGGGCCCGAAGGAATGACGGTTACGAAGAAACCGAAGGCCGTGAAATCGATCTGAATGGACGGAAGCTGAAAACTTGGTCAATGGACGAGATGATGAGGGCGAACATGCGGACGTTTGTTCAAGGATGCTCGGAAAGAGTGAATCGAGACTATGCCCCTCTGCTTTCCAAATGGCGGCGTCAAAACGGGGGCTGTTTCTAACAATCGAGGTGAATGCAAAACTTTGCTACAAAATCCGCCGATAAAGCTCCTCGTAGCGCGTGACGATGACCTTGGCGGAAAACAGGTCACAGGCGCGTTGGCGGGCGGCTGCGCCGAGGGCGGCGCGGCGGGCGGGGTCGCGAAGCAGGATTTGCACGTGGGCGGCGAGTGCGGCGGTGTCGCCGAAAAGGGCGAGCAGGCCGGACTCGTTGTTGACGACGACCTCGGGGATGCCGCCGACGGCGAACGCCACGCTCGGTCGGCCGAGGCTCATCAGCTCGAGGATGCTAAGGCAGAAGCTTTCTGTCTCGGAGGTGAAGAGGCCGAGGTCGGCGGCTTGGAGGTAATCCTCGATGTCGGTCACGTTTTGCCGGACGACCACGCGGTCGGCGAGGCCGAGGCGTTTCACGTCTGCGGCGAAGGGCGTGAAGTCGCCGCCGGCGAGGATGACGAGCTTGAAGGTTTCCCCGGCGCGGTAGAGGCGGGCGGCGGTTTCCAGCAGCAGGTCAATGCGCTTGAGGGCGCGGAGGTTGGAGAGGTGCAGGAGCAGAGCCTCGCCGTCGCGCAGGCCGAGCTCGCGGCGCACGTCGGCGACGGAGCGGGCGGGCGGGCGCGGCTCGAAAAAATTATGGATGACCTCGATGGGGCGGGTGACGGCGAGGTGGGCGAGCGTTTCCCGGCGCAGGAACTCCGAGACGGTGGTGATGGCGTCAGAGTGCTCCAGCGCGTGGCGAATGGCCGGGCCGTAGCCGGGGTCGCGGGCGAGCAGCGTGGTATCGGTGCCGTGCAGCGTGGTGATGACCTTGGGGCGGCGGTCCGGTGGCAGCATGGCACAGGCGAGCAGCGCGGCGGTGGCGTGGGGCACGGCGTAGTGGACGTGGAGCACGTCGAGCGCGTGGTCGCGGCTGACCTCGGCCATCTTGACCGAGAGCGGGAGCGTGTAGTCGGGGTATTTGAAAAGATCGTAACTGTTGACGACGACCGGGTGGAAAAACACGCGAGGGTCGCCGACGGGCATGCGAAACGGCCGTTCGTAGCTGATGAAATGCACTTCATGGCCGCGCCGCGCCAGCTCCTCGCCCAGCTCAGTCGCGAGGATGCCACTGCCGCCGACGGAGGGGTAGCAGGTGATGCCGATCTTGAGGGGGCGCGGGGACATGGGAGGGTTTTAACGCACAGGTGCAAAGCAACGAAGCACGGAGCTAGGAAAGGGTTTGATCTCGGACGACCGCAACGTGGGCAGCAGCCACCACACAGCCACGTTTGCCGTGTTTGAACAAGGGGCAACTTGCCGCTCCGAGCCTAGGTCTGACGGGACAGGCGAGAAAAATTGGTGTTTCTTCGCGGCCGGTTCGTGCTTTTGTCGTCCCCATGCCTGCTGCCGAG
>CAIPZZ010000028.1 GCA_903869665.1 uncultured Opitutia bacterium
AGCACCAGCACCAGCACCGTCACCGCCCGTATCGGCACCGCCTCCACCTCCGTCGCCAGCGGCACCGGCCTCGTGACTGCCCATGTCGCCCCCGTGCTCCAGCAAGCGCGCATGTATGTGAAGATCCAGCCCAAGCAGATGTTGCGGTCCACCGTGAGCGTCTCAAATCTATACACCTATGCCGCCTCCTACAGTTACAACATCTTTGTCGCTTTCGCGCTGGGCAACCCCTACTCCGCCAGCATGTCGCTGCCGCGGCTCGAGTTTTCTTGGGTGGCTCCCGATTACGGCACTTATACCCGGAGCGGCGGCAATACCAACAGCCTGAGCATTTGGCGCCAGCCCGGCAATCTTGATCTTTCCACCAATATCGCCTACGACAGCAAAAATCCAACCAATGCCGTTACCACTGGCGGCAGCGCGAATGCCGGGCTGATTCCCCGTGGCAAGGTGATCAACGGTCAGGTGGTCAGAAACACCTGGAACTTGACCGACGCGGGACTTGCGCCCGGCATCAGTTATGTGCCCGGCTCGCCTGAGGCGCTCGTGGTCACTGGCCTGAATTTGGAGCCGAAGAGGAACCCGGATCTGAATAGAAATGCCGCCATGGGAAATTTCAGTTTTGTCACCGATGCGGTGGTGATTCCCGCCGGCGGTATCGTCGGCTTTCAGGTCAAATCCAACACCAACCCGAGCACCGGCACCACGAGCATGCTGGCCACCAAACAATCTGGTCTGACTATCAGCATGACCACGGTCACGGCCGCCAGCGCCAACACCCTGACCACCGCGTTTTACACCATCGAGCCGCTCGACACGAGCACCATCAGTTTCACCAGCAGCGCGGCCAGCGCCCAAACACTCTCCTTCGGCCCCTATCTGCAGGCAGGCACCAACCTTTCCATCTATGTGCGGCCTTATGTCGCCTCGCCCGGCACCAAACCGGCCGGGGTTTACACGGCCATGCTCAACCACGCCTGGATTTCCAACGACGTCGCCAACACCCCCAACCATGGGGACACATTCACGCTCAGCACCGCTGGCAGCCAGCCTTTTTCCAACGTCGGCGGCTACCGCATCTACATCCCCGGCCCGCTTACCCCGGTCACGATCAGTGTGTCCTCGCGCGAGGACAACAACGACGTTCGAATTAACGACCCCTTTCCGCCCTATGGAAATATTTTGGCGACGGGCCCTGGCGCGGGATCCACTATCGCGAAATTAGACCATGGCGTTGTCACCACCAACGTTCCCACTGCCGACAACGGACAGGGATCCTGGCGCGTGATGGCCGATTTTAATCTAGCCGGCCAATACAAGGTCACGCCCTGGGTCTCCACGGGCAACGGCGGGATGGGCACGGCGCCGCCCTATGCGGGGCAATATGTTGCCGGCACCAGTTCGACCTCCGACATTGGGTTCAATTTTGGCAGCGGCTATCACGCCCAGCGCGGCGCCACGGACACCGTCAGCTCCATGTTCCTGAACTGGCCGCCCGTGTGGGGGCCGCACTATTACTCGCAGCTGAACAATGCCAACGACGCCCGCTTCACCAGCAGCTCCTCGACTCTATCCTCCGTCGTGCTGTTTGATCTGCCCCGCCGATCCTCTTCGTTGGAGATGCCGATCCTCAGCCTCGGTGCCTTGCAGCACGCGAATCTGACCGCCGACGATCAATATCCCTTCACCGGCAACCAGCCGGGCAACGCGGTCGGCAACTCTTGGTTTCATCCGCTGATCAGCCGCACGATGACGAAGCAGATCCGACCCAATCTCTACTATGCCCTCAACGCCTATAGCACCAGCACCAGCTCCACGGCGCTGAATGCCTCGGGCACCAATTATTTCGACATCTCCTACCTGCTCAACACCGCGCTGTGGGATCGCTATTATTTCTCCGGCATCCCGCAGGTGGTCGCGCCGGACGGCGTGGGCACCTATCGCTCCGCCAACCCCCGGTTGAAGTTTGCCACCGGAGTCGTGCCCAACGCCGCCCAGTTGGCCATCGGCCCCAGTTATTCGAACTTGCAGACCCCCACCGCGTCCGACGCGCTGAACCCGACGCTCGGCCTGCCCAAGGAATACGCCGCCGCCCGCTACCTGCTTAACGACGGCCAGTTCAACATCAACTCCACCTCGGTCGAGGCTTGGATCGCAGTGTTGTCCGGCCTTCGTAAGCGCGCCGCCAGCATGGCACTCAACGGCACCAATTCCGTCAGTGTCATGATCACCACGGGCAGCACGGCTTTTCCGCGCACCCTCTATCAGCCGAAATTCACCAGCGGGCCCAACGAGACCATGACCTCATCCTCGTCCAATAATTTCAGCGGTTCGGCCTACGCCGGGTTCCGCTGGCTCACCGACGCGCAGATCTTCGCCCTGGCCACCACCCTCGTGCAGGAGATCAGGCTGCGCGGCCCGTTTGTCTCGCTGGCGCATTTCGTCAACCGCACCGGCCTCACCGGCACCACCAGCGCGACCCAGCCGCTCGTGCAGGTCGGCAAGGAGCTCAACGGCGGCTTTGGCGGCACGGGCAACGACCCTTACGCCCAAGGCAGTAACGATCCCAACGGCCGTCTGCCCGGCTACTATTACAACGAGGCCAACACCGTGCAGGTTGCCGGCGCCCTGCAGATGGCGATTGACCGCGCGAGCCTCATCAACACCGCCAGCCTCGCCTCGCAGTTCACGACGCAGACGCAATCCGGCCTTTCGAATTCCATCGCCCCGACCATCGCGCTCACGGCCCGAGCCAACATGTCCCTCAATGCCAGTGGCGGCAACAGCGACGGCCCCCTTCTTTCCGGGACAGCGAACAATGCCTCCGTGTATGGTCTGAAACCTAGCACTCCCTTTGCGGACGCTCTGCCTGCCGTCACGATCAGCAAGTCCGAGACGACCGCGCCGGGCAAGGGCGTGGTGCTCAGTCGCGCCACCGGCATCCCCGGCTGGCTCACGCAGGCCGACATCCTCCAGGCTATCGGCCCGAATCTCTCCGCGCGCTCCGACACCTTCGTCATCCGCGCTTACGGCGACGCCTTGGATCTAGTCAACACCAACCCCGCCAGTGTCCAGCCCCGCGACATCCTCGCCCGCGCGTGGTGCGAGGCGGTGGTGCAGCGGTTTCCTGACTATGTTGACCCGAGCGACCCCGCCACCGCGCACCCCAGTGGCACGTATAGCACTACGGTGGCGGATGGCGGATGGGACGTGAAGCCCGTCAACCAGGCCTTCGGTCGCCGCTACCGCATCGTCTCCTTCCGCTGGCTGACGAAGGATGACATCTGAGCGTGGGCCGCGCTCAACGCCGCCGCATAATGCACGGTGTCGCCCCGGCTGCGTGCGAATTTGCGCGCATATTTTTCTTTTTCTAAAAAAAGTGCTTGCCGCGCGTTGGACGGGTGTTCACGTTTCGCCCCTTTTCCGCAAATCTCGCTCCCAATTCTGTATGCCGACCATCAACCAACTTGTGCGCAAAGGACGCCGCAAAATCACCGCGAAGTCCAAGTCGCCGGCCCTGGCGGGCAACCCGTTCCGCCGCGGCGTCTGCGTGCAGGTCATGACGCGCACCCCGAAGAAGCCCAACTCCGCTATCCGTAAAGTCGCCAAGGTGCGTCTCACCAACGGCAACGAGGTCATCTCCTACATTCCCGACGAGGGCCATTCGCTTCAGGAGCATTCCATCGTCCTCGTCCGCGGCGGTCGCGTGAAGGATTTGCCGGGCGTTCGTTACCATATCGTGCGCGGCACGCTCGACGCCGCCGGCGTCGAGAAGCGCCGCCGCTCCCGCTCCAAATACGGCGTCAAGCGTCCGAAGGCCGCCAAGTGAGCCGCGTTCACCTCTAACCGCATCCCCTTTCCGCCGCCATGTCACGTCGCCACAGAGCAGTCAAACGCCAGACCGTCCCCGACGCGCGCTACAACAGCGCGCTCGTTGCGCACCTCGTCAATGTCATCATGCAGGGTGGCAAGAAAAACCTCGCCCAGCGCATCGTCTATGGCGCGTTCGAGAAGGTCTCCGAGAAGCTGGAAAAGGGTGACCCGGTTGACCTGCTACTTGGCGCGCTTGAGAACGCTCGTCCCCGGCTTGAGGTCAAGAGCCGCCGCGTCGGCGGCGCGACCTACCAGGTGCCGATCGAGATTTCCTTCGAACGTCAGGAGTCGCTCGCGCTCCGCTGGATCGTGGATGCCGCTGGCAGCCGCAAGGGCTCGCCGATGAAGGACGCGCTCGCCGCCGAGATTATTGACGCCTACAACAACACGGGCTCCGTCGTGAAGAAGAAAGAGGACACGCACAAGATGGCCCAGGCCAACCGCGCCTTCGCCCACCTCCGCTGGTAACGCGCCAGCCCTTCGCCCATGTCCGCCGCCGATTCATCCCGTCCCGCCATTACTGTCGTCACCGACAAGGCTAAGGTCTCTCCGGTCAACTCCAAGGACCGTCCTTTCCCGCTGGAGTGGACACGCAACATCGGTATCGCTGCGCACATTGACGCCGGCAAGACCACGACCACCGAGCGCATTTTGTTCTACTCTGGCGCCGTCCACAAGATGGGCGAGGTGCATGAGGGCACGACTGTCACCGACTGGATGGAGCAGGAGCGTGAACGCGGCATTACGATTACCGCCGCCGCGATCTCCTGTGCATGGAATGCCTCGTGGGGCCCGTGGAAAGGAATCAAGCAGCGCATCAACATTATTGATACTCCGGGCCATGTGGACTTTACGGCCGAGGTAGAGCGTTCGCTCCGCGTGCTCGATGGTGCGGTCGCCGTGTTCTGCGCCGTTGCCGGGGTGCAGCCACAATCCGAGACCGTTTGGCGCCAGGCCAATAAATATAAAGTTCCGCGTGTCGCCTTCATCAACAAGATGGATCGCACCGGGGCCGATTTCTTCCGCGCGATCTCCGAGATGCGCGAGAAGCTCAAGGCCAACGCGCACCCGATCTTCCTCCCGATCGGCAAGGAGGAAAATTTCTCCGGCCTCGTGGATTTGGTGCAGAACGTCGCTTACTCTTTTGATGAAGATCCGGCGGATCAGCTGGGGATGAATCCGAAGACCTTGCCCATTCCGGCCGAGATGGTGGCGCAGGCGAAGGAATATCGCGAAAAGCTCATCGAGGCGGTTTGCGATTTCGACGACGTCATCGCCGAGAAATATCTGAATGGTGAGGAAATTACCGTGCCCGAGCTGATGCTGGGCGTGCGCAAGGCGACCATCTCGCTCCAGTTCACCGGGGTTATCCCTGGCTCAGCCTTTAAGAAGAAGGGCGTGCAGCGCTTGCTCGACTGTGTGGTAAACTATCTGCCCAGCCCCATTGACGTGCCACCGATGCAGGGCCAGGACAGTGACGGCCAGCCGGTGGAGGCGGTGGTCAACGATAAGAGCAAACTCGCCGGCCTCGCATTCAAGCTTTGGAACGACAAATTTGTCGGCCGACTGGTGTTTTTCCGCGTCTACACCGGCATGATCAAGCAGGGTATGTCGCTCTACAACCCGAGAACGCGTCGCAGCGAGCGCTGCTCGCGCCTCGTGCTCATGCGCGCTATTGACCGCGAGGAGATTGATGTGGCTTACGCGGGCGACATCTGTGCGCTCGTCGGGATCAAGGACGTAATCACCGGTGACACGCTGTGCGACGAAAGCTTTGATATTCGTTTGGAGCCGCCGTCCTTCCCTGAGCCCGTCATCTCGATGTCCATCGAGCCAAACTCGAAGGCTGACCAGGAAAAGCTTGGCACCGCACTGCAACGCCTCGTTGCCGAAGACCCTACGCTCCGGGTCAAAACCGACACCGACACCGGCCAGACGATTCTCGCCGGCATGGGCGAGCTGCACCTCGACATCATTCGCGACCGCATGAAGCGCGAGTTTGGCGTCGAAGCGACCGCTGGCGCCCCGCAGATCGCCTACCGCGAGACCATCAGCGCGTCCCACGGCGGCGAGGGCAAGTTCATCCGCCAGTCCGGCGGCAAGGGCCAATACGGCCATGTGGTGATCAAGCTTGAGCCAAACGAAAAGGGCAAAGGCGTGGAGGTCATCAACGAGACCGTGGGTGGCAGCATTCCGAAGGAGTTTATCAAACCCTCAATCGCCGGCATCGAAGAGGCGTGCAACAACGGTGTCGTCGCCGGCTATCCGGTTGTGGACGTTATCGTGCGCATCATTGACGGCTCGTTCCACGAGGTGGACTCGTCTGAACTCGCGTTCAAGATGGCCGGCATCTTTGCGTTCAAGGACGCGATGAAGCAGGCCAACCCGATCCTCCTCGAACCCATCATGGGCGTTGAGGTGACGACGCCCGAGGACTACCAAGGCGATCTCATCGGCGACATCAATCGCCGTCGCGGCACGATCAACGGTATGGAGAACAAGTCCGGCGCGTGCATCATTGATGCACGGGTGCCGCTGGAGAAGCTTTTCGGCTACGTCACCGACATCCGCTCGCTCTCGAAAGGTCGCGCGAGCGCCACGATCACGCCTTCGCATTTCGAGCAGGTGCCGAGCTCGCTCCTCACCAAGATCGTCGAGACTTCCTCGAAGGCTCCCGCCCGCACCTGAACCACCCATTTTGTCTCCCATGAAAGGCCAACGCATCCGCATCAAGCTCCAAGGTTTTGACTACCGCGTCATTGACCAGTCGGCTCAGGACATCGTCGAGACGGCGAAACGTTCCGGCGCCCGCGTGTCCGGCCCCGTGCCGTTGCCCACGCACATTGACAAGCTCTCCGTCAACCGCTCCCCGCACGCCGACAAAAAATCCATGGAGCAGTTCGAGACGCGCACGCACAAGCGTCTTATTGATATCCTCGAGCCCACCGCCCAGACGGTGGACGAGCTCAAGAAACTCAACCTCCCGTCCGGCGTGGACATCACCATCAACGTCTAACATTTTATCCCGCAACTTTGCCGAGCGGCCTGTGTGCGTTCCACGCACCGCCAGTCCCCTCTCGCAAGCAGGTCCGCCCCGCGGATACCACTTGGCACCATGATCACATCCCTCCTCGCCAAAAAAATCGGCATGACCCAGGTCTATGACGCTCAAAACGTCCTGACCCCCGTCACCGTCGTCGAAGCCGGCCCGTGCGCCGTCACGCAAGTCAAGACTCCCGAGACCGACGGCTATCACGCCGTGCAGCTCGGATTCGCGCAGAAAAAGCCGAAGAACACCGCCGGTGGCGAACTCGGCCACGCGACCAAGGCCGGTCTGGCCTCCGCGCCCCGCGTCCTCGGTGAGGTGCGTCTCAGCGCCCCCGCCACGCTGAAGGTTGGCGACATCATTACGGTGGATGCCGCGTTCAAAGAGGGGCAGTTTATTGACGTGTCCGGCGTGACGAAGGGCAAGGGCTTCCAGGGTGTCGTCCGTCGTTTCAAAGTCGGCGGCGGTCCCGCCGCGCACGGCTCGATGTTCCACCGCCGTATCGGATCCATCGGCATGAGGCAGACGCCTGGCCGCTCCTGGAAAAACCAGTCAATGCCCGGCCATATGGGCTCCCTCAGCAGCACGGTGCAAAACCTG
>CAIPZZ010000029.1 GCA_903869665.1 uncultured Opitutia bacterium
TCGACGTAGGCGGGATCGCTGCGGAGGCTCTCCAGCTCGGCCTCGCTGGCCGTCAGCTTGGCCTCGACGGCGGCGAGGCGCTCGCGGACGCGCGTCTCCTCGGCGGCCTTGGTCAAGTATTCGCGCCGCATCTGCCAGCCCAGAGCACCGACGGCCGTCAGCCCGCCGGTGAGAAGCAGGAGGCAGCACGGGACGAGGAGCGGGCGGAGTTTCACAGGCGGTGCGGGTCGCGCGTGAGCAAGCCGTGCGGTGGCGGTGGCGGCAAGTGTTTTTCGTGCGGCGCGGTTTTGGCGTGCGTTGCCAAAGGCGCCGCGCCAGCCTCGGGCCATGTATCAGGGCTTTTATGGTTTGCGCGAGATGCCGTTCAACATCACGCCGGACCCCAAGTTTCTCTACCTCAGCCCCACGCATCAGGAGGCGTTGCAGCACCTCAAATACGGCGTGAGCGAGCGGAAGGGGTTCATCGCGCTGGTCGGCGAGGTGGGCTGCGGCAAGACCACCCTCTGCCGTCGCTTCCTCAACGAGCTTGATCCCGCCCGCTACGACACTGCCCTCATCCTCAATCCCCGCGTCACCGAGACGCAGATGCTCAAGGCGATCCTCACCGAGCTCGGCGAGACCAAGCTCGCGCGCAGCCAGCACGATCTTGTCGCCCAGGTGAACGCCGTGCTGCTGGAGCGCATCGCGCGCGGGCGCGATATCGTGCTGATCATTGACGAGGCGCAGAACCTTCGCACCGAGGTGCTGGAGCAGATCCGCCTGCTTTCCAATTTGGAGACCGACAAGCAAAAGCTGCTCCAGACCGTGCTCATCGGCCAACCCGAGCTCAAGGATGTGCTCGCCCGTGAGGAGCTGCGCCAGCTCCGCCAGCGCATCCTCGTCCATTGCGAGCTAAGCCAGCTCACCCTCAGCGACGTAGCCCACTACGTCCATCACCGCCTCTCGCTTGCCGGCGGCGACGGCCGGCCGGCCTTCACCCGCTGGGCGCTGCGAGCGATTCACAAACACAGCCGGGGGATACCTCGCATCATCAACAACCTCGCCGACAAGTCCATCCTCGCGGCCTTCATCCGCGAGTCCGACGAGGTCACCTGGTGGGACGTGCGCCGCGCCATCAAGGATCTCCGCACGTTGACCGAGTGAAAAATTTCCAACCAAAATCTTCGCGTTAACTTCGCGCCCTCCGCGTAAAAATCCGCCCGATGAGCCTCATCAACGAAGCCCTCAAGAAAGCCCAGCGTGAGCGCGGCAGCGACCCCTCGCCCAGTGTCGGCGTGCCGCCGGTCACCGCCTCGCCCCCGCCGCCCTCCCCTTATCCGCGGATGGCTCGCCAGCCGGCGATGCCCACGCGCACCGTCGCGCTGCTGGCCGGCGGCGGCGTGCTGCTCGTGGCGCTGGCGGTTGGCGCCGTCGTGCTGCTCTGGCCAAAAGAGCAATCCCCTGCCGCGCCCGGAAAGGTGGCGGTGGCAAAACCCGACCCCGCGACCCCGTCGCCAGCTCCATCAGTCGCCGTCCAACCGGTCACGCCGCCCGCGCCGTCCATCACGCCCAAACCGACTGCTCCCGCCAGTCCCGCGCCACCCCTGCCGCTGCCCGCGATCACGCCAGCTCCGGTCGTCGCCGTCACGTCCGCGTCAGTCGCGCCGGCCCCCACGCCGCCGCCCGCGGCAGCGGTTCGCCCTCCAACCAACCCCGCCCCGTCGGTTACCGTCGCGCCGCCGCCGCCCGCGCCGGTGGTTCCCGTGCCCGCCGTTTCGCCTGCACCAACCCCTGCCGCGTTGGTGGTCGCAACCCTCACTCCTCCGGTGCCTACGGTGGTGACACCGCCCGCGCCGCCCCGGCCCGACCCGCGTCTCGACACGCTCGTCGCCGCGCTGCGTGTTACCGGCGTCAAGGCCGCCGCCGGTGACCCCGAGCCGCGCGTGTTGATTGACAGCCGCGTCTTCAAGCCCGGCGACCTCCTTGACCGCGCGTCCGGCCTGCGCCTCACCACGATCACCCCCCGCGCCCTCACGTTCACCGACGCCAACGGGTTCGAATATGAGAAGAAACTCTGAGCGGCGGTCTTCGTGTCTGCGGTCTCGTGACAAGGCGCTTGCCAGCGAGCAAGGCCGCCGGTGAAGTCGCCGCATGGCCCTCATCGGACCGCTTACCACTGTGCGCGCGCAGCTCGCCGCCACGCCCGCGCTACGGGTGGCGCTCGACTATGTCGCCGAGTGCCTCCGCGAAAACTCCGCGCCGCGCACGCGGCTGCTGGCCGCCGCCGTCGGCCACAACGCGCGCGTCGAAATGGGTGGCGGGGTGTTCGCGTTGGAACAGGTTTATCTCACCAAGCCGCGCGCCGAGGGGCGCTGGGAGACACACGTCGCGCACATTGACGTGCAGGCCGTCCTCGCGGGCGATGAGCACTTGGAGACCGCGGACCGCGCCCGGCTCACCGTGGCGGAGGACCGCACGCCGGGGCAGGACGTGGTTTTCTACGCGCCATTCGAGGCCGGGAGCGTGCTGCGCGCGGGCGCTGGCGAAGTGGCGGTGTTTTTCCCGGCCGACGCGCACCGAGGCGCGCTCGCTATCGGCGACACGCCGGCGCTCGTGCGGAAAACCGTGGTGAAGGTGCCCGTGGGCGCGTGAACTACCGCCACCAGTTCCACGCGGGCAATTTTGCCGACGTGCTCAAGCACGCGCTGCTCGTCCGCCTTGCCCGCGCGCTCCAGCGCAAGCCCGGCGGCCTGCTGCTGCTCGACACCCATGCCGGGCGCGGCGGGCATGACCTTGCGATAGCGGCACACGGCGACACCCTCCCGCGCGCGCCCGAATGGCCCGACGGCATCGGACGGCTGTGGGCGCGAGAGGATCTGCCGGCGGAGCTCACGGAGTATCTCGCGTTCGCGAAAA